>JAOZLI010000232.1 GCA_029934915.1 Desulfocapsa sp.
TTTCCAGAGTTAGGTCCTGAAACAGTCCTCAATCTTGTGGAAGATGCACTTGGTCTCCCCTGTTCTAACCTCTGCAGGCAATTAAATAGTTATATCAACCGTGTTTTTGAGTTGGAAACCCTGGACGGAAAAGGGTTGATTGTAAAGTTTTACAGGCCTGAGCGCTGGTCGAAACTTGCCCTGCAGGATGAACATGATTTTCTGCTTGAACTCCACGATCAGGAAATCCCGGTTATTCCACCTTTGCAACTGGCAGATGGGCAAACAATCGGTGAACGTAATGGCTTGTTTTTCAGTATCTATCCCTACTGCGGTGGCCGGAGCTCCGATGAGTTTACAGAAGATCAGTGGCATGAGGTTGGGCGTCTGCTCGGCAGATGCCATGCCGTGGGGGCGGTACATCCCTCCCGTGAACGAATGATTTTAGCCCCCGAACATTCCACGCGGCAGCAGGTTGATTTTATTCTCAACAGTGGCGTTATTCAGGATGCAAAGCATGTTAGTGCCTTTTCTTCGGTTTGCAATGACCTTATTACAGAGATAAGTCCCCTTTTTGATGGTATTCCCTCCAACCGTATTCATGGGGATTGTCATTTCTCTAATATAATTTATCGTCCAGGAGAGTCTTTTTTTCTTATTGATTTTGACGATATGGTTATGGGGCCTGCCATTCAAGATCTCTGGATGCTGCTCCCAGGGACAGCTCAAGACTCCTTCCTTGAAATTGAGCTTTTTCTGGAAGGTTATGAAACCTTTCAAAACTTTGACAGGCGTAGTCTACGGTTGATTGAACCGTTGCGAGCTATGCGTTTCCTGCACTATATTTCCTGGCTTAGCCACCAATTTCTTGCCGATGGTACTGCCCCTCTTGTTCCTGGGTTTGGCTCGAAAGAGTACTGGATGGTTGAAATTTCTGATTTACAGGATCAACTGGAACGGATCAGGCAGGACGATGAACCTTTAGGGAATGTAGCACCTCGTTAACTGCCCGGCCAATTTGTTCCATGGAGTAAGGTTTCTTTATAAATCCTCCTGCTCCAAGTTTAAGAGTAGCTTTCACATCTTCACTTTCAGAAAACCCACTGGCAATAACAGCTTTTTGATTCGGATGCATGGCTAGAATTTTTTCATAGGTTTCACGACCAGTTAAGCCGGGCTCCATGATCATATCAAGTAGAAGCAGGTCGACACTGTTATTTTGCAGATAGGTAATGGCCTGCTCGCCGGATGTGACTTCGTGGACCTGATATCCCAGTTGTGTGAGTATTTGACCGGCAATATCCCTCTGTTCCTGTACATCATCTATAACCAGAATTTTTTCGCCATGACCGTGGGGCAATATGATTTTCTCCTGGTTTGCAGAACTATCTTCTTTCTGTTTCGTGGCCGGAAAATAGAGTTCGAATATGGTTCCCTTTTCACTACTGGTTACCGTAACTGCACCGTTATGGTCTTGCATGGTGTTCCACACCACAGTTAAACCAAGCCCTGTACCACTACGCCCCATAACTTTTTTCGAATAAAATGGTTCGAATATATGGCTCAGATCCAGATTTGAAATTCCTCCACCGGTATCTTCTATGTGAATGATTGCATAGTTTCCTTGCTCCAGGTCCTGATGAGTTATTGTTGACTGATCAATATATTGATTTCTGGTAGAGACAAGGAGGGTTCCTGACTTATCCATGGCCTCTATACCATTGTTGATAAGATTCATAAGGCATTTTTGTACATGGATCGGAGAACAGGAAACATTTAAAAGGTCTGGTGCCAGTTCCTGTACGCAGGTAACTTTTTTGTGTGCTGCGTGAAATTCTCTACATTCTGGTGAAGTACAATATTCGCTTATTAACTCATTAAGACACCTTATTTCACGGCTGGCTGCCACACCACGTGCCACTGTCAACAAGTCAGCAACAACTTCGCTGGCACGTTCGCCAGATTGTTTGATGGTCTCAATGGGTTGGCGAAGTTCACTATCCTCGGGTAACCTGTGTAGTAACAGTTCCGGGTAACTGACAATGCCCGAAAGAATATTGTTTAGATCATGAGCCACACCGCCAGCTAACAGCCCGATAGCTTCCATTTTCTCTGCTTTACGTAGTTTTTCCTCTGCAATTCGTTCTTTTTGCAAGGCGTTATCACGTTCTATTCGATCTCTTTTGAGAGCCGTCACCATACTCTGAAAATGATCACTAAAAATTGATATCTCATCTGGGAGCCAACTCTTTTCCCTGGAAATCGTAGTATCCAGATCACCCTGTTTAATTTTCATGGTTGCTGCAAGTAGCCTTGCCACTGGTTTTGTTATGGATCGACTAAAGAAGTATGCTGCAATAAGAATAAAAAGAATAGAGGCGCATAAAATTTGGTAGAATATACGTTTCCCTTTGGTGAGTAATAAGTAGGCATCCTCAACGGTTGTTTCTTCCACAAGGATAAAAGGCATATTGGATATACTTCTTGCTGCACCAAATACCTCTTCCCCATTGAAATTTTTATATTCTCCGTAGCCGAAATCTGCTCCCGCTACTATTTGCTGAACTGTATTCAGGGCAGAAGCGTCGCTTTTGTTAAGAACTAAATTGAAGTCAGGATGGAAGATTACATGGCCGTTTAACGCATTGACTATATATTCGAGATGTTCATCCGTTTCTCTGGAAAGGGCATTGAACAGTGAGGCAATACTTATTTTCGCATGTAAGACTCCCTTCTGCTCATTCGTTGACAATGAGAGGATAGGATAATGCAGGGTTATCATTGGTTCGTTATTCCAAGTGCTAAAACGAATATCTTTTTTAATAAAAGTTGATGGGCTGCACTCTTTAAATTTTTTCCCCACGGCAATATAAGAGAAACGAGAAACAGCCACCTGAACAATGCCTTCCATATTGACAGCGATAAGCTCATTCATCTGGGGGTGGCTCTGAAAAATCCATCGTAACATCTTGTCATCATATTCACTAAATCGGATATGGTGCGCTGATTGTTTCAGGACCTCATCAAGATGTTCGATAGTGTTGCTTATATAGATGGCATTTTTATTAAGTCGGGCACTTGCTTCACTTCGAACGTGATCAAGGAGAAAATTTTCCAAGGGAGCCATAAAGAGATACGAGCTGGCAATGATAGGAAATAATGAAATAATAAGAAAAGCACTGAAGAGTTTGTAAAATAGAGTCATCGTTCTCGGATAAGTTCATCACTATTGGCGAGAAAAGAATCTGGAAGCTTCAATCCAAGACGGTTGGCTTCTTTTAATGAGACGATAAGTTTTGTTTCCTGTGGATTTTGAATTGATAACTTCCCCGGCTCTGTTCCTGTAAGAATTCTGCCTGCCATGATGGCGGCCTGTAAGCCAATGGAATAAAAAGAGGGGCTGTAGCCAAGGACACCACCTTTTTCAAGTAGTATATTGTCAAGAACCATTATCGGGAGTTTTCCTTTTCTTGAAAGTGTTACCAAATCCTCAAAAAATGAAATAGCTAATGGGTCAGGTACCATAAACAGTCCTTCAATGCTGCTGTCCAGCTGATTGCTCACGGCAGTCATACTTTCCTGGTCGTGTACATCATAATGAGTTACTTCGAATTTCAGACTTTTCGCCGCTGGTAAAAGGAAGTGACGCACAGGTTCTGCAATCCAGCTTTCTCCGTGATTGTAAAGGATTGCTATCTTGGTAAGCTGTGGAAAGGCTCTTCTGAACAATTCGAGTCGTTTGGGTATCATTGCAAAGGCGTTATAGCTGATGCCCGTAATATGACCACCCGGATTTTGCAGGGAGGGGACAATCTTTGCACCTACCGGGTTAGCGACCATGGTGAAAATAACAGGTATGGGATTGTTTTCCCGTTGTGATTTTTTCACAGCAAGTACTACAGGAGTGGTGGTAGTCAATATGAGATTGCAGTGTTGTTGCTGGAGTTGTCGTACTATGTCGGGAACCCGGCTCAGATCTTTTTTTAAATCATGAATTATATAGCGTATCTCTTTGTTTTGCAGAAAACCCTGATGACTGAGTCCGTCTGCCAGGCCGCGCTGAGCATCAAGAAATTTGGTGTCAAAAGAGATCACACAGATGGTTAGAGGTGGAGTAGTACCTGCATGCCCAAGCGAAGGAAGACAGAAAAAAACAAGGGTGAGAATGGATAGGGACATTGCTTGTAAAGGGGGCATGACCTGCAAACTCCTATTGAAGGTACGGTCGTGTGTAAATAATATATTGTTAGTTTATGGGAAACGACCTCTTGTGTCAATGTGGGACTTAAAAAGGACTACTTTTTTCAGTATTGTTTGGTTTAAAAATTGCAGTAGCTAAAAAACGGGTTTGAGGCTCGCTCCAGTCC
>JAOZLI010000556.1 GCA_029934915.1 Desulfocapsa sp.
CTGCACAATCCCACAAGGCTCTTGAACCTTTGCCCGGATATGATGGGTCTTTGCGGGACGGTTATGCCGTTGGAGGAGTGGAAGAGGCAGGGGATGCAAAAAAGGATGTTTCTTTTAAGGTCATTGACGAAGTAGCGGCAGGTGATACCAGAAAGCTTCGTGTGGGTAGGGGGGAAGCCATACGAATCATGACTGGTGGTTTGGTTCCTGCCGGATGTGAAGCGGTGATTGCGCAGGAAAACTGTAAGGATGAAGGGGAAAAGGTCTTCATTCCACATGAATTTCTTAATTCTGTAAACAACTATATTCATACTCGGGGCAGTGAGATTGCAAAAGGTGAGGTGATACTGCCCAAAGGACATGCTGTGAGTATCGAACAGCAGATCCTCCTTGCCGGTGGTGGCTATCAAACACTCGATCTGGTCAGAAAACCAAAGATCAATTTCTTTTGTACGGGTAGTGAATTGCTGACAAACGTAGGTGAAGTGAAAAAGGATGGACAGCGTTTCTCAACAAATAATCATCTGCTGTCTGGGTTGATTCCACGTTATGGAGCACTGCTTGGGGAACAGGCAACGGTGGCTGATGATACGGAACAAGTTGTCTCTCTTATTGATCGTATGGTTGGATCTGGATGCGATATCCTGATTTCCACAGGCGGAGTGGGGCCTGGAAAATTTGATTTGATAGAAGAGGCTTTTGCCAGATGTGGAGGGCGTACCATATACAGATCATTAAATATGAGACCAGGAAAATCCACACTTTTTGGAACATTGGGGAATACGCTGTTTTTCGGTTTGCCAGGTTCGCCTCCTGCTGTACAAATGTTGTTTCATGAACTTGTACGACCTGCGATTGGTGCTTTGCAGGGGACAAAAGAGTGCAGGTTACAAACAATTAAGGCAATATTGTCAGAAGATATGTTGCTGTCCGCAAGGGGGCTCGCTCGTTTAAAGAGTGGAGTTCAGTATTTTAAGGATGCTTCATGTATGGTACGTCCTGCTAAGAAAAATGAATCATCAAATAGTTATATCGTCTGTCCTGCTTCAGCTCAAGTTTTTGCGCATGGTGATAAAGTCACCATCCATCTCATCTGATCCCTCCCCCGAAGTTCTTTTAAAAATAATTTAGAGTCTTGATTTTTCCTGTCAGTTTCATATACGCTTAGAAGTGGATATAA
>JAOZLI010000039.1 GCA_029934915.1 Desulfocapsa sp.
TGATGCACTACCATGGCGGACACACTTAACTCCGGTACCATTTCCATTGAAGAACTGAGTGTTACACCTATTTCCTGAGGCTGCAGAAGTGTAAAAAGAGGCTGCTGTAAATCAAGATCCGGGCAGGCTGAATAGCCGAAACTGTAGCGTTGCCCACTCTCTTTAATTCCTAACTCCTGTCGCATGCGTGTATGGGTGTGTTGTGCCAAGGCCTCGGCTGCTTCCACACAAAAACCGTGAAAGAGGAGATACTCATGATATTTATCGCCGTCGTAGAGCTCTTTGCAGATTCTAGCCGGGGCGTCTCCCAGGGTAGCGACAAAAAAGCCGATAAGATCGCTGCCTTGTTCTTGTTTACGGAAATAATCGACAAGACTTATCCCAGGTTCTCGTTTTTGTCTGGGAAGAGGGAAGGCGATCTGCTCACTTTCTGAATGAACCAGAAGACTTTCATCCTTTCGTTCACAGGGGAACCAGCCGTAGACCACCTTTGGTCGCAGCAGGTTCTCGGATACAATTCTCTGCTTAATAGCGTTGAATTCAGGGAGTACCGTGTCGTCCAGTAGCTTTTGATATTCTGCTTCATCGCGTTTTCCGCGTTTGTAGCCCCAACGACCACGAAATAGTATTTGCTGGTTTAACTGATCGAGGAATTCTGAAGGCTTGGTTTCGATTATTTTTCTGCCGGTAAAAGGTGCCACCGGGATAGAATCAAGAATTTGTACCTCTGATTTTTTCTTTGCAGCGGCCTCTGACTGATTACCCGACTTTTTATTCCAGCTAGTGGAAACGAGAGTACCTTTTTCAAAGTCCTGAATGGCTTTTAATCCGGTAAATGCATCGCGGCAATAAATGACAGGGCCGTCATAATCAGGAGCACAGTCACAGGCTACAAATTTCTGGGTGAGGGCGGCGCCTCCAAGTAGAATAGGTAAACGTAATCCGGCAGCCCTGTATTTTTGCATACTTTCCTGCATAATCATGGCCGATTTCACCAGCAGACCACTAAGACAGATTATATTTATATCGGGATTGTTTTTTACAGTTTCGATAATGGTTTCGGCAGTGACTTTAATGCCGATATCTATAACTGTGTATCCGTTATTGCTGAGAATGATATTTACAAGATTTTTACCAATGTCGTGCACGTCTCCCTGCACGGTGGCCAGTAAAATCGTGGGCGCATCACTTCTATCACTCTTATCCATAAAGGGATCGAGGAAATCCACTGATTTACGCATAACCTCAGCAGACTGCAATACAAAGGGCAGCAGCATTTCCCCGGAACCAAAGAGTACGCCAACATCACGCATGGCGGACACCAAATGCTGATTGACTATTTCAAGGGCACTGTAGCGATCAAGCAGCATACGCAGAATATCAGGCAGGTCCTGCTGATTACCACGCATGATTCGTTCACGGATAAGCTCTTCAGGAGAGAGCTCTTCATCTTCACTATCGTCCTCTGTTAAATCATGTTCTTCAAAGTATTGAATATAGCTCATAAGAGGCTGAGCATTAGTTTCGGTACGGTTGTAGAGTAAATCAAGCGCCAGTGCGGTTGCATCTTTATCGATTGATTCAAGGCTGATGCAGTTTGTTGGGTCTATAATCACAGCATCGAGGCCTGCTTCAACGGCTTCGTGCAGAAAAACTGCATTAAGAACCTTTCTTGCGGGTACCGGTAAACCAAATGAAATGTTAGAAAGTCCTAGGATGGTATGACATCCGGGGAGTTCTTTCTTGATTCGCTTAATGGCATCCATGGTGGTTACTGCAGCATCTACCAGTTTAACATCACCAGATCCGACAGTGAAGGTGAGGGGATCAAAAAAGAGCGCATCAGCTCCGATCTTGTATTCCTCTGTGACCAATTTGTAAATTCTTTTGGCGATTTTAAATTTTGTTTCAGTGTCCATGGCCATACCATCTTCATCAATGGTGAGAGCGGTGACACATGCGCCATATTTTTTGACGAGTTTACAGATGGTATCAAGATTCTTTCCGCCATCTTCCAGGTTGATTGAATTGACAATGGCGCGACCCGGATAGGCTGCAAGTGCTTTAGCAATGGCAGATGGAGAGGTTGAGTCTATCATCAACGGTGCTTTTAAGGTCTTGCCATACATCTGAACCAGGGTAACCAGGTCTTTTTCTTCATCACGTCCTGCCCAGGCAGCACTGAGATCTACAACATGCGCACCAATTTGTTCCTGTTCCACTCCAACCTGCAGACAGCCCTCAAAATCGTCAGCAATAAGCAGTTCTCTAAAGCGTTTTGATCCAGTTGGGTTGGATCGCTCTCCAATGATTAAAGGGGCGGGGACTTGTTTTATATCGATGGCCTGATAAAGACTTGCAACCTGAATCATGACAATTCCTCCTCACGTTTTGCAGGTACTGCACCTTGCAGTGCGTCTACCAGCCCTTTGGTATGTTCAGGAGAAGTACCACAACATCCTCCAACAATAGAGACTCCTTTTTTAGTTACAAAATCATGCATATGCCGGCCATATTCTTCAGGAGTTAATGGATAGTGGGTTTTGCCGTTTAGCACTTCAGGCATTCCCTGGTTGGGAATACAGGAGACCCGTTTGGACCAGTGTTTACAGAGGTAGTCGATCTGTGGTTCCATGTCTGTGGGGCCTGTGGCACAGTTAAGCCCTAAAGAAAAGACAGGGAATGGGGATATTGTTGCACAAACAGCACCGATATCTGTACCAACCAGCATGGTGCCCTGTTGCTCAAAGGTTACCGATGCTAAAACCGGCAAATCAGTACCTGTTTTTTCAAGGAGATCAAAACAGGCGATAAGCACCGTTTTAATCTGCAGCAGATCCTGACAGGTTTCAATAATAAGCGCATCAACACCAGCATCAATCATGGATTGCATTTGCTCAGTTACTGTGGCAGCCAGGTCGGCAGGACTTATATGTCCAAGGATAGGCAGCTTTGTCGTGGGTCCGATGGAACCAATGACATAGCGTGGATCTTCAGCAGTGGAAAATTCGGCAACAGCTTTTTTGGCGTTGGCAATGGCAGCATGGTTTATTTCTTCAACTCTGTTTTCCAGACCATATTCAGCTAGAACCACAGAAGAAGCACCAAATGTGTTGGTCTCAACAACCATAGCACCTGCTCTTAGAAACTTGCGGTGGAGTTCCGTGATGGTCTCGGGGCTTGTGAGATTAAGGTATTCATTACACCCTTCAAGGCCATCCCAGACGTTGCTGGGAATATCCATCGTTTGTAGAGTGGTTCCACAAGCGCCGTCAAATATAAGAAGTTTTTCTTCTGAAAAGCTCATAATAACAAGGTCTCGTTATAAAGTTATAAAGTATTAAAATGCAGTCTTGTGCGGTTTAAAAAATGCTAACATTTGCTTAATTTTAACCAGACACTGCTGATTAAAGTGGAAAGTTTGTCAAGTACAGGCCAGCGAATCTGGGGTGCTATGCACTTTATAACTTTGAACTTTCCACTTACAACTTGCGGGCTTACCCGCATATACAAAGTAGCTAACATATTCCAATGGAAAAAAAGGTTAAAGTACTATCTGTGCTGTGCTACAATAGCAAACGGTATTAATTTTTATAAACACCAAATTATCCATTACTTGCGATCTGTCAACCATGCGTAATAAACTAAAATTTAATTCTGTCTGGTTTCGTAAAAGTGTTGTACGTGATCTTTTACTCTGGCTTGTTTTGTTTGTCGTTATCACTGCCAGTGTGAGCGCTGTTAGTTATTATGCTTATGCCAGGCATAAGATCAAAATGAAGATGAACCAACGGGCTGATACCCTTGTTACAGAACTTGCATCCATGCTGTCGGTGCCGCTCTATAATATAAATTATGACGGAGTCGAACATATCTGTAAAATCTATTTACAGGTTCCTGACCTGGTTGCTGTGAGTGTAACTGGTGAGCAAGGTGAGGTTCTCTTTACTAAAATGGTTCCAACCAATAAAGGAATGAGCAGGGAAGTAGATGTAATGAGGGAAGAGCTTTTCCTTGGTCATGTCGAAATACTGATTTCCAGTAAAACCTTTGAACAACATCTGAGACATACCCTGGTTACCATTCTTTTCGTTGGCTTACTTCTTATCTGTTGTACGGTTGCAGGGGTTTATATCATTATGCAGATTATTTTAATTCGTCCCCTGCAAAAGTTTAATGATGGCTTGCTGGCAATATCAGAAGGAGATTATTCTACCAGGCTCCAGGAAGTAAAACATGCCGATATGAATGCCTCTGTCGTTGCTGTAAACACCATGGCTGCAAAAATTGAAAAGCAAATAATTGCTATGAGCAGGTCTAGAGATTTTCTCCAGAATGTGCTGGATTCGATGCCATCAATCATGATAGTTGTCGACCACGAAGGTCGCATAGCGAACATGAATTTAACAGCAGGGAAACTTGCTGACTGTGGAAAGGAGTGCGAAGGGAAACTTATTACCACGGTATTACCTGTTTTTGGAAATACAATTTTAACACATATTTCTACTGCTATTTCGCAGCAAAAAAATATAAGTCTTGATCAGAATGAATGCCCCTCATTAGGCAAGAAAAAAAGTGCAGAAGTAACAATTTATCCATTGAAATCATCTGTCTCAAATGGTGCAGTTATACGAGTTGATGATATTACAGCAAGGATTCGTTTGCAGGAAGTAATGGTACATACCGAGAAAATGTTATCCATTGGCGGACTGGGGGCTGGGATGGCTCATGAAATTAACAATCCATTGGGTGGGATCTTGCAAGCGACACAAAATATTGAAAGACGGCTGTCGAAGCAACTCAAAAAAAATAACGAAGTTGCTCTTGATTGCGGTCTCGATATGGAGAGCATGCTGGATTATCTTGAGAAGCGAGAAATCTTTGCCATGGTAGCAGGGATTAAAGAGGCAGGTCAGAGAGCTGCACAGATAATCCAAAATATGCTGCAGTTTTCACGTCGTGGTGAGACTGCCATTACATCTTGTTCCCTTGGTGAACTTCTTGATCGAACCATCGATCTTGCAAGGCATGATTTTAATCTGGAACGGAATTATGATTTTAGAAATTTTACGATTATTCGTAATTATCACCATGATATTTTGGTGGAATGCGCAAGAACTGAAATTGAACAGGTTTTGCTCAATCTTCTGAAGAATGCAGCTCAATCCTATAGCTTATCAGAAGGAAAGCAGGATGAAGAGCTGGCCATAACCATAAATGTTTTTACGGACGAGGACTATGTCAGCATTGAGGTCGTGGACAATGGGCCTGGTATGGATAAAAATGTGCAAAAACGGATTTTCGAACCTTTCTTCACAACCAAAAAAGTGGGGGAAGGAACGGGATTAGGACTTGCTGTTTGCTACTTTATTGTCGTTGATCATCATCGAGGGAAGCTTGAAGTGCGTTCAACTCCTGGGGAGGGCACCACCTTTACTGTGAAACTTCCACGTTAGTGAATGACTTTTTCCACCATGAAGAGCTTGAAGAACATGAAGAAAAGAACAATACAAGGTCAGTCAGTTTTTAACTTCATGTTCTTCATGCACTTCATGGTGAGCCAGAAGTTCTGCTACTTTAACGCCGCAACGTCTCGATTCGCAGGAACCTCCACCAATGCCAGTGATACGTGCTATTTCTTCATAGTTTGCAGCACCCTGATCAATGGCCTCTTGGATTTTATAGAGTTTGATTCCTTTACAGATGCAACCTGGTTTTAAGCGGGCAAGTATTTCTTTTTCAGTCATTATAATCACATAAAAAAAACCCTTTCATCATAAAGAGGAAAGGGCTTTTAGCGGTACTTTTAAAGAGATGTTAAATTATTCATCAACATCTACTTTTAAGAGTTTATCACCAGGTTGCAGGGCATCACCAACTTTTGCTGATATGCCGGTAACGATTCCGGCAATCTCAGAATTAATGGGAGTCTGCATTTTCATGGCTTCCATTACGGCAACTTTGTCACCTGCGGCAACCTCTTGTCCTTCTTCAACGCTTATCTCACAGACGTTGCCGGCAAATGAAGCTCGCACGTCACCAGCCTTGGCGAGATCCAGGATCTCTTCCTTGGACATGGTAACAGGTCTTGCTGTTGCACCCTCAGGTAAATCAGGCTCAAAATTATAAATTCTTTGATGATGATCCACGTAGAGGTAGACCGATGTAACTCCATCTTCAGAGACATTGGATGGTCCAACTTCAACCATATGCTCTTTTCCGGTGTGATCAACAAAGGAAATGGTTTCTTCAGGATCGAAACCACCTTCACGAAGGAAGATTGAAGGAGGAAGAACATGGACTTTACCAAATTTATCTTCAAATTTGAAGAATTCAACCGCATCATTGGGATGCTGCAGGTAGAGTACCAGTTGCTGGTCAGTGGGCTCTACACCAATTCTGTCGGTGAGAATCTCTTTTTCCTTGGTAATATCCATATCACCGATATCTTCAACGCCGCCTTCTTCTTCAAGAACCTTCTTCCAGTCAGAACCTAGAACCTTCTCAAAGATCCACTCATCTGGCTCATAGAAAGGAAATGGACCATATTTTCCAAGAAGGAGATTACGTAAATCGCCAGATGGGTTGCCATAGCGTTCGCCACCTTCGACATTGGAAACAGCAGTTGTCCATAAAATCTGAGACCCTGGGGTCACAGACCAGTAATTACCAAGTTCCTTCTGAACTTTTGGCAACTCTTTGTGCAGGATATCGGGCATTTTATCAAGGAACCCGCCTTTAACAGCCTGCTCAAGACTGGAACCCATGGCTCCACCAGGTAATTTGTGGATTTGCACAGTGGGCTGAAAACCTTTGATCTGGGACTCGAACTGGTCATAGTGCTGGCGTTCGTCACGAATCACTTCAGATGTCTCAATTACTGCCGCTTCGTCAATGGTGGCAGCGTGATGTCCGAGATCTTTTAAGGTCTGGATAACGGTTAGAATTGGTGGAGGACCATAAAAACCGGTAAAAGAGGCGTCTGCTGCATCAACAATGGTTGCACCATTCTGTACAGCAGCAACAATTCGGCCAACATCATTACCATCGGTATTATGGCCATGATAATGGATGGGCAGAACAGGATATTTTTGACGAATGGAATCAACCAACTCACCAATACGTTTAGGAGTTCCAAGGCCACCATGGTTTTTAATACAGAGAACGATATCTTCCCCTGTTACTTCAAGTATCTCTTTTACTTTGCTAACATAGTATGCGTCGGTGTGCTCAGGGCCGGTTGAGAAGCAGATACAGGGCTCATTAATTTTTCCTGCTTTGCCAACTTCTTCAAACACGGCCTGCATATTGGGTATATAATTCATAAAGTCAAAGGTACGCCACACATCAACATACTTGGCGAATTCTTTGACGGTAAAACGAATTACATTCTGTGGATATGGACGATAACCAAAAAGGTTTACACCACGGCAGAGCGTCTGAAACATGGTTGTGGGCATCTTCTCACGAAGAATTTCAAGCTTCAGAAAGGGGTCAACCTGTTTACGCAGGATATCCACATGAACAGAGGCGCCACCTGTAATTTCCAGGGAAAAATATCCTGCACGTTCTCTGGAGTCTGCAGCCATAAGCTCAGTATGCAGCAGGATTCTGTTTTTAAAATCGGACTGGGAAAGGTCACGAGCGGTGTTGGTTATATGATAGCCGTCACTATTTTGTAACTGCTTAACCAAGTCTGCCGGTGATGTTCCTTGTACAATACGTTCCATAGTCATTCCTTATTTTCTATCAGTTAATTCTTCTTTATATACCTTACGCCGCATATGGATTGTGACCACGATGATGAATTTCTGCAATAAGGTTTGCCAGTTTACTGGCCTCATTGGCTTGGTCATCGTAGTTAAACAAATCTGGATGTTTGTCCAGATATGAGGTGTCAAAGTCCCCGCTCATAAAGTCAGCATCCTTGGCAATCTGTAAATAAAATGGGATGGTGGTTTTAGGGCCTGTAATAACAAAGTTCTGCAAACATCGACGCAATCTGTCAACTGTCTCATTCCAGGAGAAACCGTGAACTGTCATCTTTACAAGCAGTGAATCATAGACTTCGGGAATGGTAAAACCCTGGTAAACAAAGCCATCAAGACGTACACCATATCCTCCTGGTGAGCGATAAACTGAAACTGTTTTTCCACCCTCGGGCATAAAATCAGCCTGTGGATCTTCGGCGTTGATACGCATTTCAATAGCATGTCCACGCATCTGCACATCTTCCTGAGCAAAAGAGAGATTTTTACCCATGGCCAGTTTGATCTGCGTACGAACAATATCAATACCGGTGATCATCTCAGTAACGGTATGTTCAACCTGTACCCTGGTGTTGATCTCCATAAAGTAATAGTTGAAGTTTTTATCTATCAGGAATTCAACGGTGCCGGCATTGAAATAATTGGATGCCTTGGCGGCCGTTACGGCTGTTTCGCAGATTGTATTTAAAAGCTCTTTATCACCAATCATAGAAGGGGCAATCTCAATCAGTTTCTGATTTCTACGCTGAATGGAGCAATCACGGGTGCCGAGGTGAACAGTGTTTCCATCTCTATCAGCCATGATCTGAACTTCTACATGTTTTGGCTCAATAACAACTTTTTCAAGATAAACACGCTCATCATTAAATGCTGACTTGGCTTCTGCTCGAGCTACAGGAATCTCTTCCCGCATCTGGTCGTCATTTTCAATCAGTCGAATACCACGTCCACCACCACCACAGGTAGCCTTAAGCATTATGGGATACTCATATTTAGCGGCAAAGGCAATGGCGGTTTCTACGCCCTCGTCTCCTGCTGCTAAGTTATCAGAACCGGGAACCATGGGGATACCAGCCTCTGCCATGATTCTTCTAGCGATAACCTTGTTTCCAAGATTGGTAATAACTTCAGAAGATGGCCCTATGAAAATAATCCCTTCATCTTCGCAGGCTTTTGCGAAATCAGGGTTTTCGGCTAGAAATCCGTAACCAGGATGAATGGCAGCAGCACCTGATCTCTTGGCCGCTTTTATGACTTTTGCGATATCAAGATAATCACAACGAGGGCCGGCTCCAAGCCAGACAGCCTCATCAGCAATTCGGATATGACGTGAATCTTTGTCAGGGGTTTCGTAGACGGCTACAGCATCATAGCTTAATTCTTGTATTGCCCTGATAAGACGAATGGCAATCTCACCACGGTTAGCGACAAGTATTTTAGTTTTCAAAAGCGACTCCTTTAATTAAAACCTGATATTGTTGAGAAATGGTACCGGTGCTGGTAGCACCAACTAGGAAATACCCCGGTAAAAAAGGGGAAGGTTAGTAACAAATTTCAACAAAATTAAATAAAATCTCAAAAGCTTGTTAATCTAGCATATTCTTTAGTCAAAGGCAAGGGAAACAGGAGTACAAGGGGAGCTATCAATTTTATTGTTGTTTACGCTAAACGAAATGAAAGGTTATTCGCAAGTGTTGGCGTCAATAATTCTTGACAGGATATTTTCTATAGATATAACGAGAGTAGGTACTTTCGTTATATGATTATTTAGAGCATATGGCATAGAGTAAAATAAACATCTGGTTATTTGAATGGTTAAAGAAACCAAGCCCAAATCAAAACAGCGGCAAAAGAAAAAGTATACTGTTACTTTTTATAAGAAATGGTGCAAGTCCTGCGGAATATGTTCTGCACTTTGTGTCAAACAAATCATTAAAATGAACGAAATCGGAGAGCCGTACATCGATGAAATGGACAGTTGCACAGGGTGTCGTTTCTGTGAAATCCATTGTCCTGATTTTGCAATAACAATTAGAGAAAGGCATCCGGAAAGGAGGCGTACTGATGGCGATTGATGAAAAACAAAACAAAATCCTCCTTCAGGGAAATGAAGCAATCGTTGCAGGGGCACTGGCTGCCGGGTGCAACTTTTTTGCCGGTTATCCCATTACCCCCGCATCGGAAATAAGTGAACTTCTTTCTGTGAAATTGCCGGAATTTGGTGGCACCTTTATCCAGATGGAGGATGAAATCGCCAGTATTGGTGCCATCCTCGGGGCATCACTTGCCGGGGCTAAAGCCATGACTGCGACCAGTGGACCCGGTTTTTCCCTTATGCAGGAAAATCTCGGCTATGGTTGTATTGCAGAAGTTCCCTGTGTCATTGTGAATGTTATGCGTGGCGGGCCAAGCACTGGTCTCCCTACTAGTGTTTCGCAAGGTGATGTGCAGATGGCCCGGTGGGGAACACATGGTGATCATCCCATTATTGTTATGGCCGTTTCCTCAGTTGCTGACTGCTTTTCTATCACCGTGAAGGCATTTAATCTGTCCGAAAAATATCGAATCCCGGTGATCATTCTTTCCGATGAAGTCGTGGCTCACACTAGAGAGTCTGTGGTTCTGCCGGAAGAAGATTCAATTCGTGTTTTTGACAGGGTGAAGCCCGATGTGCCACCGGAATGGTATAAACCCTATGCGGACAACAATCGTGGTGTACCGGATATGGCCAATTTTGGTGATGGCTACAGGCATCATGTAACAGGTCTTGTTCACGATGAAAATGGGTATCCCACTCAGAATGGTAAGGAAGTGGATGCGTTTCTAAGACGAATTCATGGAAAGATCAGCAAGGGCTTTAACGAGATTCAGGTCACTAAAACCTACCTGATGGAAGATGCTGATGTCTGCGTAATTGCCTACGGGTCAGTTGCCAGGTCCGCTTTACGCGCTGTCCGGGATGCGAGGGCAAATGGAGTTAAAGCAGGACTTGTGCAGTTGATTACCCTGTTTCCTTTCCCTCGTAAAACAGTCGATGCTTATCTCAGGCAGTGTCGGGCGGCCGTTGTTCCTGAAATGAATATGGGGCAGATCGTTCGGGAAGTCAGCAGAGTAAATCAGACAGATTGCCGAATAGTAAAACATAATCGGATTGATGGTCATTTAATAACACCGGATGAGATTCTAAAGCATCTCACCACCGTATGAGTCGGTATTATAGGAGAATATCATGTTAGAACGTGCTGAAATTGTACGTGAAAAATATCTGCGACACGACAAGAAATTTCCTCATGTCTGGTGTCCGGGATGCGGTAATGGAATTGCCATGGGCGCAATATTGCGTGCTATCCATACCATGGGACTTAGTAAGAATGAAGTGGTAATGGCCTCAGGTATTGGCTGTTCCGGGAGGATGCCCACTTATGTTGATTTTAATACAATTCATACGACACATGGTCGGGCACTTACCTTTTCAACAGGTATAAAACTCGCGAATCCTGACCTTACAGTTTTAACTGTTATGGGTGATGGGGATGCAACCGCCATTGGTGGAAATCACTTTATTCATGCAGCCAGACGAAATCTGGATCTGACCGCAATTATCATCAATAATTCTATTTATGGAATGACAGGCGGGCAATATTCTCCCACTACTCCATTTGGCAGTATATCCACCACTTCTGTGTATGGACATGTTGAACATGCTTTTTCCATTGCAGAGCTTGCGGCTACTGCCGGGGCCTCATTTGTCGCAAGATCCACCGTATATCATGCGACGCATCTGGAAGATATGCTTAAACTAGCCATCGCCAAGAAAGGCTTTTCTGTGATGGAAGTTATCTCTAATTGCCATGTCCAGTACGGAAAGAAGAATAAGCTAGGTGGCGCCGTAGAAATGCTCAATAGCTACAAGGACAATGCTGTAAAGGTAGAAAAAGCTGCCAAAATGACCCCTGAAGAACTGGAAGGGAAAATAACCATTGGAGTTCTTGCAGATGTCGATAAGCCTGTTTCCACAGAAGTGTACCGACGAGTGGTTGAAGAGGCAAGGGTGAAGGCTGAAATCATCACCAAAGAAAAAGAGAAAAACGGGGTGAAACGCTATGAAGAGTGATGAACGCTATGAAATCAGGTTTAGTGGCTCTGGAGGGCAGGGGATCATCACCGCTGCAGTGGTGATGGCTGATGGCGTGGGACGTTTTGATAATAACCATGTTTGCCAGACCCAAAGTTATGGACCTGAGGCTAGAGGTGGTAAAAGTAAAGCAGAGGTGGTAATCGCCGGGGCTCCCATCGATTATCCCAAAGCTCTGAGTGTTGATTTGTTGCTCGCCATGAATCAGGCCGCTTGCGATGCGTACTTTTTTGATCTGAAGGCTGACGGCTTACTGGTGGTGGACAGTGGTCTTGTACAGCAGCTTCCCACCAGTCGTTCTGTTTCCATTCCGTTTACGAAAATAGCCAAAGAAGAAACCGGTAAAGAGTTAGTGGCAAATATGGTGGCTCTTGGCGCTGTTGCTTATCTCAGTGGAAAGGTTTCGCTTGATGGATTGGAAAAAGCACTGCTGTCACGTGTACCTAAGGGAACAGAAGAGATGAATTCCAAGGCGCTTCATGCCGGGATAAGAGAGGCTAAAAAGATTGATTTGAGTTCGCTGCCGCGTTCAGTTATGGATGATTGGGATGATGAATTGTAAGTGCACAACTACTTCTATTCTGAAATAGTTGCGCCTGAGGATGTCATGTACATCATTTGAAATGTTTATTGGAGAATATGTACACTCGGATAATCCATAAGTTTCAACGTTGTTGCTATCGTACCCGCGATCTGCGGAGTGTCATGAATAATAACAAGGTTATTGGACTTATTTAAAAATTCCATCATTGGCTTGGTGAACATATCCGGGTAATCGACATGAGTTGCGCCATCAATATGGCCACTGTCAAATGCTGGTTTACTGCGAAAATCAACAAAGGTACACTTGGAAAGTTTTCTGGCTTCAGTCTCATTGATTATTGAAGCCTTGGTATCTTCATTGTTTATGGTGATAAGTGCATCTAAAAGCTCTTGATTTGTAACAACAGGATATCCTGCTTCTTTCCATGCCTTGATACCATCTCTCATCCAAAAAATATTTGTATATCCATCTGTCACTGCCAACCTGGCAGCGTGATATGATTTCCATCATGTGCCCGAGGCACAGTACAGCATTATTGGAGTACTTTTGTCTTTTGGAAGTTGTGCAATGTCAAAATCGACCTGATCAAGAGCTAAATCAGTTCGTTTATGATCTTTGGGAACCATGCAAGTGATATGGATTGTACCCTCAGGGTGTCCCTTCATGAAATCTGTAGTGTGGCTGTGACATGCAACAACCACCGTTTCTTTATCCTCAACAAGAGCTTTGGCTTCAGCTAATGTTACCGCCTTAAAACCTTCCCCGCCTTTCTCAGGCGCTGGAACTTTCCCGGCCATGGCAGAAAAAGAAACGCCAAGCGAGAAGAACAAAATTGAACAAAGAACAAATACTTTTTTATACATCTTACCCTCCATTATTA
>JAOZLI010000233.1 GCA_029934915.1 Desulfocapsa sp.
GCAAAATATTCAGCTGTGATATGGTCAATATCACATTCTTCAAGGATCATCTGCTTGAGACGTCTTTTCAGGTCATTATTATTCAAATCGTTCATTAGTTGTTGGGTCTGTAGAGGAATCTATTGTCAAACTCGTAGGCGTTTGCTAAGGATGGTTGCGGCCAGAAGAAGCAGACACAGGCCAAATCCACAGAGTGCCATAGCTTCCGGGAGTATTTCTTTTACTCCATGGCCCCGTAGAAAGATATCAAGAAATCCTTCGAGGCCCCATGACATAGGGGATATATTTGCGAATTGCTGCATGGATTCTGGCATATAAAATTTGGGAACCATAACTCCGCCAATGGCTCCAAAGAGGATGTTTATTAATCCTCCCACCGTTGTCGCTTGTTCTACGGTTTTGGCCAGGGTGGCTATGAGTACGGAAGTGCCAATGGCTGCAAAACTTAAAGAGATTGAGACCAGTGCAAGGCCTGCAAGGGAATGTCCGGGTGTTAGGGCGTCTCCGCCTAACAGTGGAACAATATAGATCCCTGCTCCAATCATGAGCAAAACCTGCAACTGATTGATAAGAAGATAGGGGATGACTTTTCCTGCAAAGAGTGCCGGGATAGAGATGTTCATACTGGCCATACGCATCAGCGTCTTTTGCTTCCGTTCATTGATAAAAACCGTAGACATGGGAATTATTACAAAGAACATGCCGAAGACGATCCAGGATGGTACAGACTGTTGGGTTGAGGTGGGTTGTTCGTTCTCCTGCATTCCCCGGTAATCTATGTCGAACAGTTTTTCGCTATGAAAAGTATCAAGATTCAGCTGGCTGGCATCGGGCAAAAATGGTGCAATTTTTTCTTGAATCTGCATAAGACGCAGGCGCATGATGTCTGCGGTCAGTTTTGCTCGAAAAATAAGGATCATTTCCTGTTTCACATCCGGTGCAGCCGAAAGCTGCAGGAGCGGTTCCTGCCTCTCTTTTTCCAGGAGAGCATCTGCAAAACCCACGGGAATGGTAATGCTTAGATGCGTCTCACTCTCTGTACTGTCCTGTCTTTGCAGAAAGGAACTTGTGAGCATAAAGTCCTGCAGGGTTTTACTTTCCAGGGTCTTATCAAGGTCAATTATTTCATAGGTTAAAAGGGCACGTTCACTGTTAAAGGTATCTTTCAAGGCCATACTCATGATCAGTATGAAGATAAATGGCATGATAAAGAGTGCTGCCAGGCTGTGTTTATCACGCAGAACAAGAATGAACTCTTTTTGCAGCATCTGTTTCAGCATGATGCGTCCTCACTGGCAGTTAGCTGCAGAAAAATAGTCTCAAGATTGCTGGTACCGTTTTCCTTGGTGAGGAGTTTTGCTATGGTTTCGTGGCAGATAATCCTGCCCTGTTTGATAATGGCTACTTCATCACATATCTGTTCAATTTCCTGCATATAGTGAGAGGTGTAAATAATTGTTTTACCGGCATCCTTAAAAGAATGGATAGTCTGCAGGATTGAGTTTCTCAGTTCCGGGTCAATGCCGGCAGTGGGTTCATCCAGATAGATGATTTCAGGATCATTGAGGAGGCCGATGGCGATATTGAGGCGCTGTTTTTGTCCACCTGAAAGGCTATGGGCTCTTTTGTCGAGCATCGCTTCGAGGCGATTGATGGCGATTGCTCTTTCGATAGCATTTAGAGCAGCCTTGTCTTTGATGTTTTGGATTCCAGCAAAGAAACGCAGATTTTCAATAACGCTTAAGTTTTCATAAAAAGCAAATGATTGCGGAATAAAGGAACTGCGGCGCCGGATCTCCGGCAGATTATCTGTAAGATTGAGGCCAAAAATGGAAATCGTACCGGACTGGTAAGGCGTCAGGCCATTTAAGATGGAAACGAGGGTGGTTTTTCCTGCCCCGTTTGGCCCTAGTAATCCCAGAATACGTCCTTTGCTGAGCGTAAGACTTACATCATCAAGAGCCAGTTGCTGATCGTAGCGTTTGCAGAGATTGTTGATGGTAATCATAGCTGCATCAGGTGTTTGTATACTTGTGTTTCTGCTGCGGCAACGCTCTCCAGACTGTTTCCTATTGCGGTGAAATCAATCTCTCCCTTCTGCTTTTTACGAATTGATTTGGCAATCATCAGGGCAAAATCACGCCATTGATCTCCCACGTCAGTCATTCTGTCTGAGCTTTCAAGCAGCAGTGGATTGTTTAGCATGTTTCCCGCTTCCTGCAAAAAGGAGGCGTAGATAAAACGAAATCCCGCTCCACCCGTGCCAATCTCTTCCTGCATACGGACAATATGCCCTAAAAAGAGGCGGCTGTGGCGTGGGTCTTTCTTTTCCAGTTTTTTGATTGTCCTGGCCAGGGCTTTAATACCACGAATCCCGGCAATGGGGACCGGCGTCTTCAGCATGGTTTTGGCATTTTTTCGTATGACTTTGGGTAGAATAGTCTCGTAGCTGATCTCTTCCGGCACAGATTCGGGGTAGTATAACAAGCCTTTGGGAGCCATAACACCTTTTACAAAACGTGCCTTTTGCAGGGCACTGGTCTCACAGCGCATCACCGTTTCAAAAACCGGATCGCTGATTAAATAATCATCACCCTCTTTTCCGTAGATTATCAGGTTGTGGCCATTAAAATGAAATTGCATTTCCGGAGGAAAATAAGGGAGCCAGAAAACAGATGTCTGGGCTCCTACGATCTCTCCCTGAGCAAGCAGCTGATTCAGCTTCCTGGTTCCTTTTTCCGGCTTAGAAAATTTATGCATCTTCATCTTGATGCCCAGATTCTTCTGCAAACCTTTAATGATACCACGGGGCATGGTGCGATAGGCAATCAGTGGCAGACCACCGAGTTTTACAAAGGGAATGTAGGCAAACATCAGACCACCGGAAAGACCAAAAACCATGGCTTCGGAGAGCTTAAGGCCGTGATGCCGTAATAAAAGCGACATTACCCCGGATTCGCAATGGGCAAAGTGGTCGTGCTGAAACGCTTCTTGATTACTCATTGTTTCGTGGCTGCAGTGCGGGGATGCTGCACAGTTCATCAAGGCTTATTCCCAATGTTTCGCTGTAACGGGCAAGAGTCTTGTCGGTGAGTTTTTTGAAGATAGCGGGGTTGAAATGCCTCTTGATGCGCCATTGAAAAAAACCACTGCTCTGGGCAAGGGTTTGCAAATCCATTCGGCGATTATACATATGATAAAAGAGAGGGGACCGTTTGTTTGCTTTGACTTGCTGATATGCAACATCGGTCAATCGTTCAAGTTCATGCAGTGCCTGTTTGGTGACCTCTGCTTCCACACTCCAGCCACTTGAGGCAATAATGGTATATTGCCCATCTTTGCCGGTGGCATAGATTGCTTTTTTATTGCCCGAGTAGGTTGAGACATTTTGCTGAGGAACATTTTTTGTGTCCATCTTACTCCACCGTTAAGTGCATAAATGCTGTGGAAAAACGTCCGCTTTCAGGGATGTAGCAGAGTAATGTCTCACCTTTCCTGAGTTTCCCGGAATGGAATAACTCTTCAAGGATAATATAGATGGAGGCTGAACCGGTATTCCCCTTGCTGCTGAGATTGCTGAACCATTTTTCCTGGGGAATATCACAACCTGCTTCCACAATGCCGTCGTACACTTTATCGCGGAAATAGCCGGAGGAGTAATGGGGGAGAAACCAGTTGATTGCATTGGCCTTGAGCAGACCGTCACTTACGAGTTTCTGTAGCGGTTTGACTATGGTGTATTCGATGATTTTTTCGTTGAGCAGCTTGACGTCCTGCTTGATGGCAAAGATAGACTCGTCCATCCAGGCCTGGGGCAAAAATGTTCGCCATCCTTCAATCTGGCCGTTGTCATTTTTTCCGGCCCCTGCATACATACAGGTCGGCAGTTCACCCGCGTAGGATGTCTGTTTAATCCAGTCAATACGCAAAGAGAATCCGTGTTTTCGTGGAAGATCACTCATCCAGACAGCACCAGCGCCATCACTTAACATCCAGCGCAGAAAATCCTTTTCAAAGGCGATCTCTTTTTTGTTCTGTTGTAATTGTTCTTCCCCCGTTTTGGATTCTTCCGTAAAGAGGTGGCCTCGCATAAGCGAAGAAACATTTTCTGATCCTGTGGCAATGGCGTTTGTTGTTTCCCCCGCACGGATAGAAAGGTAGCCATATTTAAGTGCCATCATACCGGACAGGCAGATACCCGATGTAGCTACTGTTTCACAGGGTGAAAGTGCTAACTCTCCCTGTACCATAAGTGCATGGTTGGGCATAAGCTGGTCGGGCAGGGTGGTTCCACAGG
>JAOZLI010000557.1 GCA_029934915.1 Desulfocapsa sp.
CGATCGTTTTCTTATCCTTTTTATCTCAGAAGCAAGTTCTACATTATACCTATTTATTTTTTCGGCAATCTCCTGCCCCTCATCATTTTTTCTAAGATAAATAACCGTATCCAGTTTACCATCGATCATCTTATCAAGAGAACGTTCAAGGTTAAAGAGCGGCCCTGCCATACGATGGGTAATCCGGGTGGCCAATGTCACCACCAGCACACTCCCCGCAACAATTGCAAACCAATTCGCAGTAATTATCTGTTTCATCAGCATAAAAGGTGTTTGCCCTATCTGCAGCTCATTATCAACATAGACTACTGTCATGCTATCAGACACAAGCCAACTCAAGGCAACAACAAATATCAAACATCCAACCAGCATAAAAAGAAAATACCCAAGAATCAGCTTTCCCTGAAAATTCTTTTTAATAAAATAATTTCTACGTTTATAGTTACTCATTCGTTTTGGGCCTCTTCCCGCCCTGCTGCTGATGTTTTCCGTAAAGCATTAATCCAGCGGTCAATTCCAAGACTTCGCTGATGATTTTCGAGCTGCTCATGGATTCTGCCTCGATCATACGGGATTGCCTCTATTCCAGCAGGTATTTCAATGGCATCCAGGCGAATAACACTAATTTCCGTCCCTGTCTCAAACTGTTTTGCCCGCTCTCCAGGACCCAAACCTGCGACAAGCAAACGCAAGGTTACCGACAAATCATCAAATCGCACAGTATTCTGATGTCCATTTTGTTCGATGGTTTTTCCATTCTCCACCGAAAAACGCGTAAAAGTAAAAATTTTCCCGGAACAGGCTAGATAATGATCGACATCGGCTTCACTCACTTCCACCACCATCTCCGAGAGTTGCCTATCGGTTAACACTTTAACCAGGGACTGCTCGTAATACTCCTTCAATGACCTGCGAAAACTCTCTTCCTTATCTATTCCAACACGCTGTGCCTCCTGTACAAGAACACGTCTGGTTAAACTGGCAGTTTGACGTCCATACTCTCCTTGCTGATGATAGCCAGCATTCTGCTGTGCTGAACTTTGGCTGCTAGTCGTTACAGGAGAGGAGTTGTTTGAACCAACGGGTAAGATAGAATAAAGGGTAACCACGGTACTTATTGCGACAAAAACAACAATAACAAGCAGGTATTTCATATACTTTTCCCAGATAAAAATAGA
>JAOZLI010000234.1 GCA_029934915.1 Desulfocapsa sp.
AAATGGCACCATCGGTGTCACTGCTGCCCTGCTTCACCAACATGGGTTTACCCTTTATGAGTTTTAACAAACCGGGGACAGATTCAATTTTTCCCACCTCACTTAGGGGACTGAATTTTTTTCGAGTCTTTTTTCGAAAATCATTCTGTCCCCGATCGCATAAGCAGGGAAAAATAAAATCTGTCCCCTACACTCTTCATTTTACACCGCCGGTTTAAAAGCACCTTACTGAATAGCAACCCTTGAACACTCTATTGTATACGCATAACCCGCAAAATAATTATCCCAGCCTCATACAATAAATACAAGGGTCCACCCATCAAAAGCATATTAACAATATCTGGGGTTGGCGTCAGCAACGCTGCAAGAATTGCAATAAGCAACACAGCATAACGTCTGTTTTTTTCATAGAACCGACGGGTCAACACACCCACTTTTGCCATAAACACCATAAAAATTGGGAGTTCGAAAATCACTCCGAAAGCCAGGATAAAGAGTGTTGTAAAATTGACAAAACGGCCTATGGAAATCACCGGTTGTAATTCAGCCGAGCCAAAACCAAGCAGGAATTTAATTCCCAGAGGTAGTGTTACAAAATAACAAAACAGGGTTCCCGCGTAAAAGAGCAGACAGGTAAAAAGGACAAAGAAGAAGAGTTGACTGCCTACGACACCAAACGGTTTCCCCAGCGCTCGCCACAAAATTGCCATAATCCAGGGCATAAGGCCATAGATTGCAGCAAACAGAGCAAGCTTGACATGCGCAAGAAAGGGACCTGCCACAGAGAAAAAATAGAGTTGATCTGCCAGATGGCCCTGTACCATCTTCAAGAGTTCCGGACTAAGGAAAAATATCCCCACAGTCACAAAAATCATGCTAACCCCGAGAGCTCGCACAGTTTTTCGAATCTCACCAACAAATATAATCAGTGCATTGTGCTTTTCTGCTGTACCCGGCGGTTTATCATCTGCCAATGGTTTGTAAATATAATCATCATTCATAATCCTGACTAAGATAGCAGATGCCTTTTTGAAAAGCAATTTGATAGAGCTTGCTTTCAAAATTCACCTACGCTACAGTGACAGCGAAGACCACACTTATCACCATGAAGCGCATGAAGAACATGAAGTTAAAAGACTGATTTCTTTTGTCGTTCTTCTCTTCATGGCCTTCATGCGCTTCATGGTTGAGGCGTATTTAAACTCGTAAAAAACTAAACTTTTAGATAGCTGGGTAATAAATACAATGCTTGAACTTCGTTTTATTAGAGAAAACATAGATCTTGTTCGCGAAAAAACTGCCCATAGAGGGCTCGCCACTGACAAGGTGGATGAATTTGCAAGCGTTGACGCTAAACGTCTGGAACTGCTTCAGGAAGTAGAAAGCCTGAAAAACCAGCGCAACAAAGCCTCCAAAGAAATCGCACAACTCAAACAGGGAAGTGATGAAGAGAAGAAGCAGGCTGACACCCTGATCCCTGAAATGCGAAAAGCTTCAGAACGAATAAAGGGGCTGGATAAAGAGCTTGGCGATATTCAGGAGCGACTTCAGGAGCTGGTGCTCTCTATCCCCAATATCTGCAGCGATGATGTCCCCAAGGGAACGGATGATGAAGATAATGTGGAGTTTAAAACATGGGGTGAAAAACCAACATTTTCTTTTACCCCTAAAACACATTGGGAAGTGGGTGAAGACCTGGATATCCTGGATTTTGAGCGCGCGGCGAAACTCTCCGGTGCCCGTTTTGCACTTCTTAAAGGGTTTGCCTCAAAACTTGAGCGTGTACTGACCAACTTTATGCTGGACCTGCACACCGAACGACATGGTTACGAAGAAGTTCTGCCGCCATTCCTGGTGAACAGCGCATCTATGACTGCCACCGGCCAGCTACCCAAATTCGCCGACGATCTTTTTGCCATAAAAGACTGGGATCTTTACCTTATTCCCACAGCAGAAGTGCCAGTTACCAATATTTTCAGGGATGAGACGTTAGACGAAGATCAACTCCCGATCAAATATACTGCCTATACACCCTGCTTTCGCTCCGAAGCTGGATCGTACGGAAGAGATACTAAAGGGTTGATCAGGCAACACCAGTTTGACAAGGTGGAACTCGTAAAATTTACGACACCCGAGACTTCGACTCAGGAACTTGAAGACCTGCTGGCAGATGCCGAAGAAGTATTACAGCTGCTTGGCTTGCACTACCGAGTGGTTACGCTCTGCAGTGGAGATCTTGGTTTTTCCTCCACCAAGACCTATGATATAGAAGTCTGGCTACCAGGCCAGGAAACATACAGGGAGATTTCTTCATGCTCCAACTTCCTCGATTTCCAGGCACGACGCGGCGGTATTCGGTATCGCCCCAACGGGCAGAAGAAGAGTAAGCTCGTTCACACCATAAACGGTTCCGGACTTGCCGTTGGCAGAACTCTTCTGGCTGTACTTGAGAATTATCAACAGGAAGATGGTACAGTCGCCATTCCTGAAGTGTTACAGCCTTATTTTGAAAAACGATTTTAATTCCGATTCAACTATAATGATCTCGTAAAAACTTTTTCAACCATGAAGAACATGAAGTACATGAAGAAAAGAACAACAAAAAATCAGCCTGTTACCTTCATGCACTTCATGTTCTTCATGGTGCATCTGGTCTTTTTTATAATGCCAGGCCATAGCGCTTTATCTTCTTCAACAATCCCTGCCGGGTGATATTCAACAACCCGGCAGCCTTTGTTTTGTTGCCGCCAGTTTCTTTCATCGCCTTATGGATAAGGGTTTTTTCCAAAGACATCACCTGGCTGGGCAGCTCATAATCATTACCCGCCCCGCTAGATTCCTGTATATAGTTTGAATCTGCAAAAGCAACCAATTCACGGGAGCAGGTTTCCACCTGCATATAATGGTCATTGGGAGTCAGTGCCACCAGACGCTCCACTTCTTTCAAGAGTTGGCGAACATTTCCCGGCCACGGATAACTTTCCAGTAAACCCAGTAAAGAGGGGCTGAAACCAGCCACTGTTTTTTTAAATTTGCTATTAATATCTTCCAGAAAAGAGATGGCCAGAGGCAGGATATCCTCTTTCCTCTTGCGCAGAGGTGGAATTTCGATCTCCACGGAAAACAGCCTGAAAAACAGATCTTCACGAAAGTTCCCCTTCTTAACTTCTCCTGCAAGGTTTTTATTTGTGGCAGAAATCAGGCGCGTATTATATTGAATAATTTTACTGCTTCCAAGCCTGCTGCCTTCCTGTTCCTGAATTGCGCGTAGAAATTTTGGTTGTACCATCAGGGGCATTTCTCCAATTTCATCAAGAAAAAGAACACCACCTTCAGCCTCCTCAAAACGCCCTTTACGGCTCTTATCAGCACCGGTAAAGGCTCCTTTTTCATGACCAAAAAACTCACTCTCGATAAGAGATTCGGGCAGACAAGCGCAATTAACCGCGACAAAAGGTCCTCCCTTTTCCCCAGCCTGCTCAAAAATCATCTTGGCAATCAATTCCTTACCTGTACCATTCTCTCCCTGTATCAAGACATTCACAGGAGTGTCACGCAAGACAGAGACGAGCCCTAAAACTTTCCGCATAATCTCACTTTCGGCAATAAACCGTCCCTCCCGGACAGCTGCAAGCTCCAACTGTGAGACTTCCTGATCAAATTCTTTCGTAATATTGGAGAGCTGCTTATTTAAGAGAATGGACTCAATAGACATTGACAAATATTCGGCAACCTCTTCAAGAGCCTGACAATTTTTATCACTGAAGGGCGTTTTCGCCAGCGTATTTAAGAGTTGAATCACGCCAAGAATTCTTCCATCGGTACCGCTCTTTACAGGAACACAAAGCGTATTACGACTCTCAAATCCTGTTCGCACATCCATTTCCTGATGATAACCATCTTTATCATGCAGCTCATTTTCAATCACAGACCTTCCTTCAGCCATGACATGACCCACAATACTTCCCTGCAAAGGTGCCTCGATATGTTGCTTCTCAAGCCCCGTACCATACATGGACACAAGAGAATCCCCACCTTCTTCCTTTAAGAAAATTGTACAACGTTCAACCTGCATCAGCTTGGGCAGAATTTTTATATAAAACATTACCAGAGAATTATACTCATACGCAGTCCACCTGTGACTGAGATTGGCAAGTTTACGCTGCAGACTTTTTACATGATGTTCCAGATCCATAGATATATCCCGGTGAAAAAAATAAAAACGAAATAGTTACTGTAAACATACTATACAGTCTTTTGCCATAACGAGCAAAGCGGAAATTAAATTTA
>JAOZLI010000558.1 GCA_029934915.1 Desulfocapsa sp.
TTAGGCAATCCCGACACGCTTCGCTATCGGGATGCCCGCCTGGCCAGTCGGACAGGAGTTCGACTTACAGTATTCACTGCGGCTTCGCCTTGTGATATAAGGTATAAAGAGTAACAAGTCTGGTAATGCGGAGCTTAGATGAAGATTATTAGGCAATCCCGACACGCTTCGCTATCGGGATAACTTCGAACTAGCACATTTCCTGCGCTTTCAGCTTGTAAATATGCAGTCTCAGTCACTTACCGATACAGAAATTCTTAAAAATATTCCCTAAAACCTCATCGGTGGTGACCTGCCCTGTGATTTCTCCAAGGTAATGCAGTACTTCCCTGATATCCATTGCTAAAAAGTCAGAGCTTAGACCGGTGTCTAAGCCAGTTATTGCCCTGTCAAGGGCCTCTTTTGCTTTTGAGAGGGCCTCAAAATGACGGGTGTTGGTAACAATAACATCTGGCTGGACTTTCCCTTCTTCTTTAATGATAGCTGGAAGGAGATCTTTCAAAGCCTTTAAATTGATCTTATTTTTTACAGAAATACAAAGCAGCTGGTCTTCTTTGTCCAAAATTGGGAAATTTTTAAGCACTTGCCGATTTGAAAGATCTTCAGGAGTCAGTGAATCGGATTTATTCAGCAAAACGACCAGTTTCTTGTCAGCATTGCCAATTCTTTCTTTGATTTTACCAATCAGGCGGTTTATTTCATCGATCGGCTGGTTGGCATCAATCAGATAAAGTATGATATAGGCCTTTTCAATCTTTTCATAGGTTTTTTCTATACCCATGGTCTCAATGCTATCCTGTGCTTTTCGGAGCCCTGCAGTATCAATAAGCCGGAAACGGAATTCCTGAATTGTTAATACATCCTCAATCACATCCCTTGTGGTTCCGGCAATATGAGAAACAATGGCCTTATCTTCATTGAGCAGGTAGTTCAGTAAAGTAGATTTACCAACATTGGGCTTCCCAGTAATTGCTACAGGTACACCATTTTTGATAACATTTCCTTTTTGAAAAGAATCGATAAGCGATTGGCTGAGTTCCTTTATTTCCTCCAACAGAAGTACCAATTCCGAACGGTTGGCAAATTCCACATCTTCCTCACTAAAATCCAGCTCCAGCTCAATCATGGAAATGAAATAGAGCAGTTTCTCCCGGAGTCCGGCTATTTCTCTTGA
>JAOZLI010000559.1 GCA_029934915.1 Desulfocapsa sp.
CATGGGCCTTGGGGTTGTCGTGGTGTTTATGTTTCGGTACTGAGCCGGCCTGGGTGCTAACTGCTGGTATCAGGAGTGAACTGATTAGCAGTGAACAACAAAAAGCTGAAACTGTTTTTCCGGTCATGGTTGATTCCTTAAATGAAAGGTAAATAGTTTTATGACAGATTGCAGAGGACGATTATTGCAATGAGGTACTGCCAGTTAGTTTTAATTGCCAGCCTGCTTCTCCCGCAAACAGTTTATACCGTAACTGTCGAACGCCTCCGCTTGGATTAGCATTGGTATCATTCTGCGTATAAATGGGGAATCGCCTTCGCAATTCGCTGCCAGCAATGCTAAATTTATCATGTCCCATATAACCTTGTGAGTTTATGGAATCGTATGCAAGGGGGGCCAGATAAATTCCACTAATAGATTTTTTGTTGTTGGAACTATAGGCAACCAGCTTGCCATAGGATCCACTTCCCGCTGAAGTCACATACACATATATTTCAGGGGATCCATCGGAGTTGATATCAGCAATTTCAGCCCCGGAGACCGTTCCGTCAATTTCCTGTTCGATAGTCCCGTTACTAATGGCCAGGCCGGATGGTTTAATGGTGAGTTGATTTATGGAACCGGAATTTGGACAGGTTACATGAAAAGATATTCCGAGCAGGCTGTATACCTGATCAAAGTCACTTGCTGCATTAATAGTAGGTGCGTAAAGTGATAAAGTCGTTAGTAGTCCAAAAATTATCTTCATACTCATTCCCTGCATTATTCCTTGCCCTCTTGGCATTATGAGTTGCTTCTTTTGTAGCTACAGAAATTAGTGGTGATCGCGCCTAAAATAGTACGTAATTTGTGTGCGTTCATTTGTTTAGTATTGAGAACTCTTACTGGTATTATTATAAAAGATAGAAGGGGAGGTTGTAAAGCCAGGAAGTATACTGATTACATATAGGGAAAACCCATATGTTTAGATGGTGGTTCTGAGAAAATTATCTGAGAGAAATTTCATTAAGATAAGCAACAAGGTTCACTTTTCGACCCAGTAAACCCAATTTTTTCCGAAGATTTTGACGATGGAATGAAACAGAATGTTCCGATATATTAATAAGAACAGCACTCTCTGCATTTGTTTTACCTGTTTTTATTAAAGCTGCGACCTCCATCTCCCTGCG
>JAOZLI010000235.1 GCA_029934915.1 Desulfocapsa sp.
TACAACCCTCTTCAACCCAACCCACATTCTCAGAGTTATACTCTTCAGGCATTGGTTTACCAGGAACTGGAATTGGTGCACCACCGTGGCATTTAAGCGCACGAATGGTGGCAACAACAACTGCACAATTTGGCTTATTACCTGAGAAACGACATTTAAGATTCCAGAATTTTTCAAAACCGATATCCGCACCAAATCCTGACTCGGTAACGTTGTAATCAGCAATTTTAAGACCTACACGATCAGCAATAACAGAAGACTGACCAATGGCGATATTGGCAAAAGGTCCGGCATGAACGAGAACCGGCTGGCCTTCAAGGGTCTGCATGATGTTTGGATTAATAGCCTGAACCATCCATGCGGTCATAGCGCCATCAACTTCCAGATCTGCGGTGGTAATTGGACGATCCTGCTTATCATAGGCAACAACAATTTTACCCATACGCTCACGCATATCAGCAAGATCATTGGCAATGGCAAGAATGGCCATAATCTCGGAAGATACGGCAATGGCAAAGGAAGATTTCATGGTAAAACCATCCATCTTGCCTGGTCCCTGACCGATGGTAATATCACGAAGCGCCTGAGCACAGAAATCCATGATCCAATTGAACTCGATTTTCTTGGGATGGATATTTAAACGTTTGAGATTACGCTGCGCAAGCTGCTTATCGGTGTAGTTATTCTCATGCTGCATACGAGCAGTCATGGCAACCATACCCAGGTTATGAGCATTCATGATGGCATTGATATCGCCTGTCAAGCCAAGGGAGAATTCGGTGAGCGGAATACACTGAGCAAGTCCACCACCAGCGGCAGAGCCCTTGATGTTCATGGTGGGTCCACCGGAAGGCTGACGAATAGCACCGACAACAGATTTACCACGTTTACCAAGTCCCTGTACAAGACCCATAGCACAGGTAGACTTGCCCTCTCCAAGAGGTGTAGGGCTAATGGCAGTTACATCAACGTATTTTCCATCAGGCTTGTCGCCAAGACGACTCATGATTTTCTTAAAATCGAGTTTTCCGACGTAATGTCCGTAAGGAAGGACTTCTTCTTTCTCAAGTCCAAGCTCCTCACCTAGCTCGTAAACGGTTTTCATACGAGATTCTGCTTCTGCAGCGATCTCCCAGTCAGCATGTTTCGTTGGATCCAAAGCCATATTGATCTCCTTTTAGCAAATATTAGTTTGTTTTTTTTACTACTTCATCAAAATTGATGTTCTATATAACTAATTCTTAAGAAAGTGTCAACATAGCACCGCTGTTGATTAGAAGTTGCCGCTTAAACTGGTTCTGTGGTATATTAATTAATAGGAATACAAATAACCTCCCTCAGAAGAAAGGAGTCGCCATGGCCCTGCCAGCCCGCAAGGAACAATACCTCCCTCACTACACCTACGAAGATTACTGTTTATGGGAAGGAAGATGGGAGTTAATGTTTGGAATTCCCTATGCCATGACTCCGGCACCAATGATTGCACATCAACGTATCAGTGCTCTAATAGCCGCACAACTTGTAAACGTTTTGAAAAATTGTAACAAATGTCAAACGCTGCTACCCGTTGACTGGAAAATTGCCGATGACACCATCGTGCAACCGGACAACCTAGTTGTCTGCTACGAACCGGAGGGGGCATATATTACCAAAGCCCCCAGTCTGATATTTGAAATTGTTTCTAAGAGTAGCGTATTGCGTGATAGTGAAATAAAATTCCAGTTATACGAGCAGGAAGGCGTGAAATACTACTGTCTGGTCTTTCCAGAAGATAAGTTTGTAAAACTGTACCAGTGGGAAAAGGGCAACTATATAAAACTTGGTGACTTTACCGATGAAAAAATTGATATGACTTTAACAGACGACTGCTCTTTTCAATTTGATTTCAGCAAAATATGGAACAAATAACGCTAGTCAGTATCCAGGTAGAGGCAATAGGGACTTTTTCGTTCCTCCGAAATTCGACATTCGTTTTTAATTTAACACATCAGGATAACGCCCTGTCAACTCCTCAGCCAGAGGAATCATAACCTCACGCATGGAAGGCTCAGCAGCCGGACTGGTGCGCAATTTAAAGATGTGCTTCCACTCTTCCAGATTACAATACACAATAATTTCCGTCTTACAGGAATTGGGCAACACGGTGCGTGCAGCTTGCGGTGTGGAGCTTTCAAGCAATTTCAGATAGATCTTCTCAGTATCCTCCATGGCCTGTTGCCACAGAGCATATTCTTCAGTTCCTTCGTCATAAAACATCGGCTTTACAAACGTTACCTGATTGCCGAACTTATCCTGACTATATCGACAATAACGCTGACTCTCCTGTAAGTAGGAGCATGGTCGATGCCTTACTATCTCATGTGTTACCGCCCTGTTTACTGTAAACATCACCCCGCAGAAACGATGTTTTGCAACCAATTCGGGGGGCAGTTTTTCAACTTCAGCAATTGCTAACTTCCTGACCTGGATATCGCTGATATCCTGTCCGGAACCACCATCCCAAACACCCTCAAAAAGGTAGGGGTGCTTGTTCACCTGAAAAGCGACCATAGCCTCAACCACAGCAGTTTTAGCCGCTCGACCATACAACTCACGAAAGCTGCGAACAGAACCGGTGATCAGAACTTCATCTCCACGCCTATCCATAAAAAAATACTTTGGTTCCAGTGCCAGCAATTCATCAAACTGTTCGGCAGAACATTGCACACCCAGGGTCACAACGGCCATTTCCATTACAGAATTATGTCCATGCTCTGCGATTTTTTTCACAAAAGGCATGGCAGAATCTTTAGTGATTTTTTCTTCACTCTTGTAACAAATACGTCCACAGGCCTCAAGCCTGATAACAAGAGAAGCCTGATCTAATGCATCCTGAATCTCGAACCCTGGGTCAACTACAATCATATTTTATTCCGCTTTCCAAAAAGGTGAAAGTTCACGAAGCTCCGCAATAATGGGTGGCATTTTTTCCAGCACAAAATCAACTTCCGCTTCGGTATTGTAAATGGACAGAGAAAACCTGATGGAACCGTGTGCCGCAGTAAAAGGTACACCCATGGCACGCAAAACATGAGAGGGCTCAAGAGAGCCTGACGTACAAGCGGATCCTGATGAGGCACAGATCTTATATATATCCATATGCAGCAAAATAGCCTCCCCTTCTACAAACTCAAAACTAATATTGGTTGTATTGGGAAGCCGGTCTGTTTTGTGACCGTTGAGCATTGATTTTGGCACAGATGCCAGCAGTCCCTCTTCAAGACGATCACGTAGAGCGCGTACTCTGGTATTTTCCTCTTCCATCATAACTCCGGCAAGCTCGCAAGCTTTACCAAGCCCAACGATAGAGGCTACATTTTCGGTGCCTCCCCGCCTTCCCTCTTCCTGGTGACCGCCTGCAAGAAACGGCACAAATGGGGTTCCACGTTTTACGTATAGCACCCCAACACCTTTGGGAGCATGAAGTTTATGCCCCGAGAGGGAAAGAAAATCGATTTCAAGCGTGCTGAGATCAATGGGGATTTTACCAACAGCCTGTACAGCATCGGTATGAAACAGTACCCCTCGATCTTTGGCCATTTTGGCCATTTCCTCAACGGGAAAAACAACTCCTGTTTCATTATTTGCCCACATGACGGAAACGATAGCCGTCTCATCGGACAAGGCTTCTTCGTATTTGAGCAGATCAAGCGTACCGTCAGCTTCTACTTGCAGCCTGGTAACACGGTATTTATGTCCGGTAAATCGGCCAAGATTTTCACATAGATTTTTAATGGCAGGATGTTCCACTCGAGTGGTAATAATATGCCTTTTTTCTGGAAAGGCCTGCAATGCTGAAAGAATGGCAGTGGAGTCACTCTCGGTCCCACAACTGGTAAAGGTAATCTCTTTCGCTTCTGCACCAAGCAAATCAGCAACCTGTGATCGTGCCTCTTCAACAGCACGTCCGACCTGACCACCAAAATTATGCATACTTGAGGGATTGCCATAACACTCCGTCAAAAACGGCATCATAGCATCAACAACTTCGGGAGCGACTTTGGTTGTTGCATTGTTGTCCATATAGACGACTTCTTTTTCATTGCATTTCATTACTTGGCTTCCTCCACAATGAGAGTGTCCAGCACAAGCTCTCGCAATTTCTTTTCAACATATTCTTTAAGAGTCGTTTGCGATTTCGCACAACTGGTGCACGCTCCACGAAGCGACACCATAACAAAATCGCCATCCACATCCACAAGCTCAATATCGCCGCCATCTT
>JAOZLI010000560.1 GCA_029934915.1 Desulfocapsa sp.
GGAGGAATGGAAAATTTCCTGGGAGACTTGCTGCCAGCACTGGCAAAGCAGGGTGTTGATACCATGGCACTTGTCCATCAGTCTCCGGGCAGTCATGGAGCGGGTGATGCCTGTTCTGAAGAATCTACAATAGTCCGCGCTCCCTGTTACGGAACCCTGTTGTATGCACCGATCAGTCCCAACTTTCCCCTGTTATTCAATGGCCTCTTAAAAAAATATAAACCGGATATTATACATCTTCATGTGCCCAACACCTCGGCATTTTGGGTAATGCTTATCGCAAGGGCAGCAAAAATACCCTGGGTTATTCACTGGCATGCTGATGTGGTTGCTTCCAATATTGATAAGCGACTGGCGGTTGCCTATTCTGTGTATCGTCCCTTCGAACAGCGTTTGCTGGCTCGAGCGCAACGGGTTATTGCAACCTCTCCCAGATATCTGGAGAGCAGCGTCCCTTTGAGCTCCTGGCACGAAAAATCTCAGGTGATTCCCCTGGGGTTGGATCCTGAAAGATTACGTTTACCGGAACCCAAAACGTTGCAGAAGATGGAATCTCTGTGGGGAAATCAAGAAAAATCATTTCGGGTTCTAGCCATAGGGCGATTAACATATTATAAAGGGCATGATATCCTGATTCGGGCGCTTGCCAAAACAGAAAATATACAGGTCGTGATTGTTGGAGAAGGCGAACAACGTCAGGAGCTGGAACGTCTTGTCGATGAGTTGAAACTGCAAGAGAAGGTAGTGTTGAGCGGTTTGTTGTCGGAAGCAGATCTGCAGGCCTTGCTGGTAAGTTGCGATTGCTGCTGTCTTCCCTCCATTGAGCGAACCGAGGCCTTTGGCCTGGTTCTTCTTGAGGCCATGCGCTACGGAAAGGCGATAATTGCCGCCGACGTACCCGGTTCCGGCATGGGCTGGGTGGTGCAGGATGAAACGACAGGTTTGCTCTTCCCGGTTGGTGATGTAGATGCGCTTGCCAGGCTTATGGGCCAGCTGTCAGAACAACCGGAAAAAACCAGTGCTTTGGGAGTGGCTGGAAAGTTACGTTTTGATGAGTCCTTTCATATTGACCGAATTGCGGAAAAAACGAAGGTTTTATATCAAAAGATTATCTGATTACCATCAAAGCTCAGGTAAATGTAAAATGGAATTGTAGGAGCCCCGCCC
>JAOZLI010000561.1 GCA_029934915.1 Desulfocapsa sp.
AATTTTATTAGCCAATAACTGCGGTTAAGTAACCTTTAACTACATTCAAAGGTCCTACACTTATCATTGCACTTGCGAGACAAGCAAATCCCCAGATTCCAACGAGAGCAGCCATGGTCATTCCTGCGCCGAGAGCAAATTTAGAAGTTTCGTATCCAGCTTCAATTTGAGTGCTAGTGGTTGTATTTGTGTTAGTAGTCATGGTGTCCTCCATATAGGATTGATTTAACTTATTTTCCAGTTTCTATGCTTTTTATGAAGCATCAACCATGCCACTTTACGGTTTTCGTTACAATATTTCTTTAAAAGACCGTAACTGGCAGTATTTACGCTTAAATAAGTGGGCGGGTGGCTTGAGTACCCCCAGCAACACTTATGTTGTTATGAGATGAGACGAAGAGCAATTGTGTGCTATTAGAACGAAAAGGTGTAGTTTTGCTCCAACGGATATGTTGCAAGCTTTGCGGATAGGTGTGGCAATAAAGAAATTGAAATTATCGATGCATCCGATTGCAATTCACGAAAATTTCCGCCATCGGCATGGCGGGAGTGCATCAAAAAGATCTGGGAGGTTGATCCTTTGCAGTGTATGTCAAGCAGAGATGAAGATCATCAGCTTCATCAACAAACCTCAGGTTATCCGGAAGATACTGGAACCCCTGGCAGCACGAGTTTTACAACGATAGATGGCCCGGTTATGAAGAGCCGTATATTACTTATGATTAACAGCCCGTTCGGACTGGTTGCTCTCGTTTTTTGTCAGTTTTAGATATGGCGGTAATATTGAGAATCCTTGCATCGTCGCGTCGACAATGGCCCACGGGTGGGGGGCGGTTGGGACGACACTGGACATTGTAAAGTGATTATCGGCGCTAAATCAGGGTTGTTGACCGCTTGCCCTGGTCCGAACTGGCGGCGGCATGCGTCCCGGCCAAAGACCGATGCAATTGACGCCGTTGTCAGACGTACCTACAACCGGGTGCCCCACCACTCCCCGACCAGAGTCTCCACTCCCGACGACTCGTCTCGAAGCTCAGCAGACCACGGGCACAGTGCCGTACTCGCGCCAAGCCCGGTGGCGGTCGGGCTGCCCCCACCCGAGTCTACCAGGATTCGACAGGGATCGTTGGTCGGGGTTTGCATGACGGCATAGGTCGACTCCGAG
>JAOZLI010000562.1 GCA_029934915.1 Desulfocapsa sp.
CGTGGTCTACGAGGTTGAGCAGGTTTTCGTTTTGTCCATTTCTTCGTACTGACAGGCGCAGCTTGAGTAACACCAATCGTTACAGTTTTGCCATTAATTTCCGTTTGCTGAAATGCCTCTAATATTTGTGAGGTGTATCTGCTGTCAGCTTCGAGTCGGGCAGAATTGCGGAGAATATCAATTTGACCGATTTTAATACGACCAACATTTTCTATTTCATTTATCTTGGCAATGATGCCCTGCGGCATGATTCCCTGTCTTCTGCCAACATTGATACTGAATGTGGTGTATTTCTGGTTAGGGTTCATGGCTCTACGAGGATCACTGTCGTTCCGATCTCGTCTTCCCCTTTGTTTTTGATCCCTGTCGGACATATTCAGATCGGGTGCGTTTTTGTAGTATTCGAGGAATTTGTTAAACTGTAATGAAACAAAATGTTTTATGATTTGTTCCCTGTCCATATGCTGTAGTTTATCCGCAATTTCTTCGTAAAGTGGTTCTATCTGTTTGTTGTCAACTTCAACCTCAGTTACTTCCCGCATCAGGTTAACCATCTGTTTTTTACAGATTTCAGTACCTGTAGGAACAGAACAGTGCTTGAATTTTTTCTGAATTCTTCGCTCTATGGATTTAACCCTGTAGCGTTCTCCGGGGGTCACAATGATCACGGAAATACCATCCTGTCCCGCTCTGCCTGTTCGACCACTTCTGTGGGTATAGGCAGCGATATCATCAGGAAGATTGTAATTGATAACGTGAGTAAGATCCGTAACATCAAGCCCACGGGCTGCAACATCGGTGGCGACTAGAATCTGCAGGTTCCTGCAGCGGAATTTACCCATAACCTGATCGCGTTGTGCCTGGGAAAGATCGCCATGCAGGGAATCTGCGTTGTAGCCATCCTGAATCAATTTATTGGCAACATCACCTGTTTCGCGTCTGGTACGGCAAAAGACGATGGAATAGATGTCAGGAGTATTGTCAACAATGCGTTTTAGCGCAGGGTAGCGGTTTTTAGCATGAACCAGATAAAATTCATGCCGGACGTTTTCTGCACCTGCGTTTTTGGTACCAATGGTAAGTTCCATCGGATTGTTCATATATTTTTTTGCAATGGCAGCAACTTCTCTTGGCATGGTGGCGGAGAAGAGCAGGGTACTTTT
>JAOZLI010000563.1 GCA_029934915.1 Desulfocapsa sp.
CCTGTAGTTACTGCCATCCACACGACTCTCAGCGCAACATACTTACACGTCGAGACAATTCACTGAACGGCGATTCACTTCTCCCTGTGTTATAAAAACCACAGACCAATGAAAAAAACAATTGTGGGATATACGCACTTCCCTATAGGTATATCTACCTATAGGTACTTTTTTAAAGAAAGATAACAGACAGTTAAAGAAAATCGAGCAAGGAAAGAAAAAAACAAATTAATGCAAGAGAAGCAAAAAAGAGAAAGAGATATCAGTCAGACGGCGTTACAAATCCATTTCGAACAGCAAAGTTAACAAGATCGACACTGTTTTTCATCTCAAATTTCTTGAGTAAATTAGAACGATGATGATCGATGGTTCGTGGGCTCAAGTTCAGCATATTGGCCATAACTTTACTGGTATGCCCATCCACAACAAGATTCAGTACTTCCCGTTCACGATTGGTAAGTGTTTCAAAAGGTGAGCGTTGATTATTCCGATAGGCCGAGATCACATCATCGGCGAAATCCTGAGAGAGGAACGGCGAAAGATAGGTTTTACCATCCTGGATACGCTTGACAGCGAGGAGAAGTTCTTCATCAGAATCCTCCTTCATAAGATAGCCATCAGCCCCTGCAGACATAGCATGGTAAAAATATTGTTTGTTCTTATGCATGGTCAACATAAGAATTTTGATCTCAGGATACAATTTCTTAACTTTACTCACAGCTTCAATACCGGTTAACTTCGGCATGGAAATATCCAAGACTAAAAGATCGGGAACTGTTTTTCGTAAAAATTCAAGTAGTTCCTCACCGTCACCCACCTCACCAATAACTTTCAAAGCGGGGTTATCACCAAGAAGATTTCTGATACCATGCCGAATCAAGGCATGATCATCCGCAAGTAATATTCGATACTTCGACTGTCTTGCATCCATTAGCCACCCTCAAGAGAACCCAAAGTTGAACCATTAACCAAGCAATACACCAGGCGGGAAACATCGGTCTATAAGCGTTTACCAGTACCCCAGATTCGTTCAAGCTGGCCGACGAATCTATAGCCCGCCTATGTGAGGCGACCAGATCGGACGAAGCTGGGGTGCTGGTGAACGCTTACAAAAAGGCTACCTGAATTATTTCAGAAAATCAAGGACAACCGGACAATGATC
>JAOZLI010000236.1 GCA_029934915.1 Desulfocapsa sp.
CCAGTACGTAGAACAATATCATTACCTTGGTTACAAACGTCCCTTTGGGTGTTTCGTAAGGTATTTTGCTAGATCCGCCAATGGTGAAATATTGGCGTGTGCACTTTTGCCGGTGCTGCGAAATCCATTTCAGCTCGCATAAATTGACTGTATTGATGCTTTACGGCATCCTGACGTTTGTTTACCAGATGTCATCCAGGCGTGAGGCAAACAGAACAATGACAACGCCACAGTTTGTCGAAAACCTGCAGCTTCTATTTCCAGAACTGGAAAGCATCCCTCACCATGATTCCCTTCAACACTTATTGGCCACAATAGATGTCGAGCAAATTGAACAGGCCCATATTGAATTAATCCGTCGCCTGATAAGAAATGAAGGAATAGCTACGTGTTATTTTAAGAGGACTGGCGAAAAAAATCGCAAACCTGCGGCGCCAGAGCCTGGCTATGAGATAAATACAAAAAATTGTGACAAGAGCCTATGCGCAGCACATGTTGTTCACCAAATTTACCATGCAACAATGCATGAAAAATCTTCATGCGTCACACCTGGGTGTTATAGGGGATCCTTGCATATCTTACTCAGGTAGAGTATTTTCTAGCCCTTATAATAATTTTGAGACTTGGGGGTGCCGACAAACGGCTGAGAATAAACCCCTGGAACCTGATACTTGTAATGAAGTCGAAGGGAAAGTCAGTATCGCAATGTACTTTTCCCTCCCACTTTTTAATTCTGATCGTATTATCCCGAAATACAGAGGCTAAGCATGGAAAGAGAAGAACAACTCCCCCGCGAGGAATCCATTACCCGCACCCCTTTTGCAAACTCCACAAAAGTATATGTACCGGGGAAGCTGCATGATATCAAAGTTGCCATGCGTGAAATCAGTGTGGAAGATGAAGCCATAAAGGGCCCCGGCGGCTGTGGATCCGTGGTGACGGTTTATGATACCAGCGGGCCTTACAGTGATCCTGCTGTGGATATTGATGTGCATAAGGGCTTGCCACGCCTCCGTGAGCAGTGGATTATGGATCGGGGGGATGTAGAGCAACTTTCTGATTTAAGTTCTGAATTCGGCAAAGACAGGCTCTATAATTCAGATCTTGATCACTTGCGATTTAAAGAAGTTAAACTGCCTCTGCGGGCAAAAACGGGTAAAAATGTAACGCAGCTGCATTATGCCAAACAGGGGATAATCACTCCTGAAATGGAATATGTAGCCATCCGTGAGAATCAACGTATGGATGAGCTGCAGGAAGAACTCTTTCAGCATCCGGGTGAGAGTTTTGGTGCGGCTACGCCCACCGGTCCCATTACGCCTGAATTTGTTCGTGATGAGATTGCTCGCGGCCGGGCTGTATTGCCATGCTCTATCAACCACCCTGAAAGCGAGCCCATGATTATTGGCCGGAATTTTCTGGTGAAGATTAACGCCAATATCGGTAACTCTGCAATCACCTCAAGCATTGAAGAAGAAGTTGAAAAGATGGTATGGGCCACCCGCTGGGGCGCAGATACTGTTATGGATCTTTCCACAGGGAAAAATATTCACGAAACCCGCGAATGGATTTTACGTAATTCTCCGGTTCCCATTGGTACTGTTCCCATTTATCAGGCCCTTGAAAAGGTGGATGGAGCGGCAGAAGAACTAACCTGGGAGATGTTTAGAGATACGTTAGTTGAGCAGTGTGAACAGGGGGTAAGTTACTTTACCATCCATGCCGGCTTACTGCTTCGGCATGTTCCCATGACAGCAACCCGTACCACCGGAATCGTCAGTCGCGGTGGTTCAATTCTTGCCAAATGGTGCCTGGCCCATCATAAGGAAAATTTTCTTTTTACCAATTTTGAAGAGATCTGCGAACTCCTGAAACAGTATGATGTGGGTGTTTCCCTTGGTGATGGTCTGCGTCCCGGTTGTTTACAGGATGCCAATGATGCTGCACAGTTTGGAGAACTTGAAGCACTTGGAGTACTGACAAAACTAGCCGCCAAACATGATGTCCAGACCTTTATTGAAGGTCCTGGTCATGTGCCCATGCATATGATTAAGACCAATATGGAGAAGCAGTTAAAGGAATGTGGTGAAGCACCTTTTTATACACTTGGCCCGCTTGTCACCGATATTGCACCGGGATATGATCATATCACCAGTGCCATAGGTGGTGCCATGATTGGCTGGTACGGAACGGCCATGCTTTGCTATGTAACACCCAAGGAACATCTTGGCCTGCCAGACCGTGAAGATGTGCGCGAAGGAGTGGTGACCTACAAGCTCGCTGCCCATGCCGCAGATTTGGCAAAGGGGCATCCCGGATCTCAGTATCGGGATAATGCTCTGTCCCGAGCCCGTTTTGAATTCCGTTGGCAGGATCAGTTTAATCTCTCCCTTGACCCGGAAAAGGCCATAGAGTTTCACGATAAAACATTGCCCCACTCCAATGCCAAGGTGGCGCATTTTTGTTCCATGTGCGGCCCTAAATTTTGCTCCATGAAGATTTCCCATGAAGTTCGGGAGTATGCGAAGAATCTTCAAAACGATAAAGACGGAGAAATTGCCAAAGGCATGAAGGAAAAGGCTGATGAATTTACCCAATCCGGATGCCAGATGTATCAGAAAAGTTGATACACATGATTTCCCGGATATTTTTATATGCGCACTGTTTATGCCAACCTGTATGGCCTAAACAGTGCGTTGTACTATCCTCTGACGGACTTTTCACGCGATGAAATTACGAACGAAATTCTTCGTTCGGTTTTCCCCTCTGTTGTTCCTCATTATTGTTTTCTCCATTCTTGGGATCAGAACTTTTATTTCCTATAACCAGAGCATGGTGAAGCTTAAGCAGGATGTTGAACCCAGCGCCCTGGCCATGTTGGAACTCAAACAGGCCCTTACCTCACTGGCACTTTTTACCAATACCAGGAGCATCGATAAAGAAAAACTGAAAACATTGATACAACGGTTGGATGCCCTTGCGGGGAAACACCTTGAGCATGAGCATGGTGGTGAGCAGGATAGTGATGCGGATCATGATTTGAAACATCGTGTTTTACGAGGTATCGACTATGCGCATTATCTTTCCATGCTGGAGGAAGATGATTGGGAAAATGAGGGAAGAATAAAGAATTTTTATAAAGCACTTCATCAGGAACACTTTGATTTAGGCAATATCCTTGATAAGCATTTAGCCATGCATCTTCAGGATCTGGCTCATACAAAAACAAGTATGTCTGAGCAATACAGAGCTGGGATTATTGTTATCTGGTGTGGTGCAGCCATTGGTTTTTTGATAACGCTGTTCGGGATCTATTCCTTAATTAAGATAGTTTTAACTCCCATTGATATACTGCAACAGAATATTCAACAGATCGGTGATGGTAATTTTGACAATATACTTTCTTTAAATACCGGTGACGAGTTTGAAGAACTGGCTATTGAATTTGAGGGAATGTCCAAAAAACTTGCTGTTTCATATCATGATCTCGATACCTTGGTACTTGAAAGAACCCAGGAATTATCCCAGGCCAATAGTGAATTAACAAAGGAAATTGGCGAACGAAAGCAGGCTGAAAAAGAACAACTGAAAGCCGAGGCCAGAGTACATCTTCTCACCCAGAAGATCCTGAAAATACAGGAGACGGAACGAAAACGAATTGCCCTTGATCTCCATGATAATGTTGCCCAGGAACTGTCAGCTTTAAAGGTGTATAATGAAAGTTTATTAGTTACACAGACAGAAAAAAATCCTGAATTGCGGAAAAAAATGGAAGAATGGTCTAAAATCCTCAATCGTTGTATTGGAACGGTGCGGGATCTTTCCTATAATCTGCGACCACCTAGTATCGAACAAATTGGCCTGACGAGTACGCTGGCAGATTATTGTCGGGATTTTGCAAGACAGAATGGTATCGTGGTGGATTTTGTGGCAGCTGGAATGGAGCGATTGTCCCTATCCATGGACTATGAGATAGCTATTAATATCTATCGTCTTGTTCAGGAGGCCTTGAATAATGTTCAGCAGCATGCCAGCGCTGATACTGTTACAGTACGGCTTGTTGCTTCGGGTTCAAGTATCCTGCTTCGCATTGAAGATAATGGTCGGGGCTGTGATCTGGCAGAAGCTAAAGATAGAGCGCTCAGTGAAAAGCGGCTAGGACTTTGTGGCATGCAGGAGCGAGTACGTTTGTTACAGGGAACTGTCAGGATGACATCGCACCCTGGTAGTGGAATGAAGATCTC
>JAOZLI010000564.1 GCA_029934915.1 Desulfocapsa sp.
GACTTATACCAAGGGCATCAGTAATAATTTCTTTAACCTTGTTGAGCGTTACAGCACATGATGGATGCATAAAACCAAAGTAACGTATTTTCATAAAACCCTTTGGGAGTACATGTTGTAAAAAACGACGGATAAATTCCATGGGGCTGAATTTTGTAGTTCTCAGGCGATTGCTTTTCTGCTTTTTATATTTGATTACAATAGCCTCATCCGAGACTTTGACAATCCTGCTATCTGAAATAGCTACTCGTAATACATACGGGGCGAGATATTTTATCACATTTTCACCGGCATTATTTATACTACCTTCTGCGTTGCTGTTTTGACCTGCCTGACAATTAACATTCCAGGCTATTTTCCATGCGGCGGCAGGGATCAGCTCATAAAGCCCCTGCTCTTTCATCAAATCCTTAAACTTGGCTTTATAAATTATGCCCAAGGGGACTACCGGCAGATAAAAATTGTTCCTGGAAGGATGGTAAGACAGGTCTTTTTTGTTCAAAGCGCAACCAGCAACGACATAATGAATATGGGGATGATACTGTAACTGTCTGCCCCATGTATGCAGGACGCCAAAAAAACCAGGGAGATCGCCGCCTATATGTTTTGGGTCAGCAGCCAATGTTTTCAGGGCATATGAGGAAGCGGCAAACATGGCGGAATATGCCGCTTTCTGATGAGATTTCACAAACTCTCGTATCTGTTCAGACACCGTAAAGGTTATCATGAATTGAGGTCCTGGCAATTGCTTACCCAGCTGCCTATTGAGCCATTTCCTTGTCTTCTGGTACTGACAATTCGGACAATGCCTGTTCCCACATGATAACGGAATAAGATGTGGTTTATTGCAGTCCTGGCATTGATAGACACTTGTGCCGTAAACATCTGTTTTACAGTTTATGATGGCGTTAATCACTTTTTTGTGATTTGCCGGCATGGCTTCCCCATATTGCTGTAAGTACTGAGGTCCGAAATCTTGAAAAATCTTTTTAATGGTACCCATGCTCAAGCCCTCCCATGACATTGTTTATCAGGTCGCAGGCATCTTCCAGCCCTGCACGGGTGAGATGAAAATAAACCATGGTGGTCTCAAGATTGGCATGTCCCATATTGCGCTGAATTATTCGGACATTGACACCAGCTTCCAAAAGATGGGTAGC
>JAOZLI010000565.1 GCA_029934915.1 Desulfocapsa sp.
AATTCCTGACATTAGAGAATCATTTCGTGTAATTACAGGACAGTAAGGTTTCGATAGAATTTTGTTGAACCCATATATCACCTATTTTTGCCAACGTTCTTTCGCCCGCTCAAGGAACGAGGGGCGGGTACTTGGGCCTTTTCCTGCGACGATTTCCTCAAAACCCGGCATGAAACTATACTTCCTATAATGAGCAGCCCTCACAGCTTCAACCGTATCCAGCCATGCCGATTCAAGGTCGGCTATCTCATAACATTGTTGGGCCTGCTCGAAATGGGAGAGTGCAGCATCGTAATACTTGCTTTTTTTGGCATTTACGATCCGCATTCCCAGGGAACGATGGAGTTTAGCAGCAACATCGGGATAACTCTTTGAAAGTTTCTCCGCCGCAGGTTTGGTTGTGTAATGACTCAGGGCTTCGAGGCTACTGTCCGAGGTTTCCCGCAACCGTCCCACCAAAATATTCTCTTCCTTCAATTTAAGCAGCAACTTGATAGCAGGTGCGAGGTCGGCGGTTTTAATGATTTTAAGAATACGGGCATTCCAATCGATCTGTTTTCGTTTCGGAATATACTTCATAAGCTCTTGGTAGGAATATTCACCAGGGTGCCCTGAAAACTTTTGCCATGCATCCTCCAACGCCTCCCCGGATCTTCCCAGTTTGGCAAGAATGTCACGTCTCATATCATCCAGTTTGTAGCTTGAACCTCGGAACAACTGCCCATCGTTCTCGATCTTTACCCCTTTTTCGACCCACTCAAGCGCCTCTTTTGGTTGCCGTCGAGAGAGACATAAGCCCGCAAGAATCTCACAATCCACTGGTAACAGCTCTGTTTCCGCGCAAATTAAAATGTAGGATTCAAGGTCATGCTTGGCGGCATAAATATTTTTAAGGGCATCTCTCCATTGTCGATGTTGGTGATCCTTTATATTCGTCGCCTCAAGCCGCAAACGTATTGATCTAGCAAATTCATTCAGCCCCTTTACGTTGAGAACCTTGGAAACGCTTCGTTCTAATTGATAGGTGAAACCGTATGGATCATCATCAATCCAGGCAAGAAGCATATCGACAGTCTCTCTTGGGGCAAGGTCGGCATTTTGTCTAGCTTCCACCCAACTACAAAATAAATTTTCAACAAACATCCCGAAATTTCCACTGG
>JAOZLI010000566.1 GCA_029934915.1 Desulfocapsa sp.
TGGTGGCATAACGCCCACTACTGCGGTTTCCATCCTGTGATCAAGGATGTTTTGGGCCATGGAAACCGCCTGACTGACATGGTCATGTTTACGGCTTACAATTAAATATGATAAACTCGTAAAAAGTATAATTCCAGATGGCTAAGTACCTATCCCCTTGATTTTGCGAATCATACTCATTCCACTGACCTCAACTCCCACTAGTTCACAAAGATCCTTTTGACAGGATTCTCGTTTGTCAGGCTATTGAGTGCAGTATGGCAATAATGACATCTAACAAACACATCCAACAATATCCCGTAAAAACAACCTGGCAACGAATACTCGACCTATTTCTTCTCAGATTAGTAAACAAAAAAAAAGGTGTTCCCGAAAAAATCGGAAACACCTTTTTTAATAAAACTACGTCTTTTTGCTGCTAATTAGCAACCAAAAGCTTTTTGCATATTTGGTACAGTCTGCTTCTTACGGCTCATCATTCCATCAATCCACATGGAAGAGGTTGCTGCGTCAAGTTTTCCGTCGAAAGCGCCTTCGATAAGAGCTGGATCATCAGAAACAACAACAAGCTGAGTTCCTTCTTTTACAACGTCGGTGAGCATAAGAAGTACGGTGTGACGTCCGTCAGCCTTAACTTCTTTAGCAGCGTTGAGGAGGTCTTCACGAATAGCTGCAACCTGATCGAGGCTGGCAAGCTCAAGCTGTCCACAACCAACTTTCTTACCATTCATGTCGAAATCTTTGTAATCACGGAAGAGGAGATCTTTTGCAGGAACGCCATCAACAGAAGACTTGGCTTTCAACATATCCATGAACAGTCCGTCGGTATCATCAACACCAGCAATACCTTTAAGCTCAGCTACAGCAGCTTTATCATCATCGGTACAGGTGGGGGATTTGAAGTTAACGGTATCGGAAAGAATAGCAGCAAGCATTCCGCCAGCTACATCCTTAGGAATTGTAACACCAGCATCTTTGAACATTTTGTTGAGAACGGTTCCGGTGCAACCTACAGGCTCGCAACGGGCAAGGATAGGATTGTTGGTGGTTACATCGCCAATTTTGTGATGATCAACGATGGCTACAACTTCAGCATCGCTAAGATTTGCAGGTCCCTGTCCGATATCACTGAAATCAACAAGAGCAACAGTTTT
>JAOZLI010000237.1 GCA_029934915.1 Desulfocapsa sp.
CCTGCTGTTCAGAGCTTTCGTCAAAGAACAGGAATGCCTTAAAACCAGACTTACTGCTAACCAGCAAAGCATCAGAGGTAATTACACGATTCATGCTGGATTACTTCGAAGCTTTCTCACCCCGTACAGTCAACGTCCGTTACCTGAAATAAGCGGTTCATTGATAGGTACACTTGAAATGTCATTAACAGAAAATGAGAGAAAAGACTTTACAACAACTGCTATGCTCTCCTCCCCTGCCCTATTTGGTTTCACTGCATCAACCACCCAAATACAATTGACCGGAAGCCTTGAGAAGGATAGGGTCATCCTTGATTCAGGTTCAACATTTCTTGGCAAGAATATTGCATTCGCCAACACAAAAATCCAGGAATGCAACCTGGATCTCGCCGGGATTTTCAAAAAAGATGAAGATCAATTTCAGCTGAGCTTTGCAGAAGGACAAAGCCTGATACTCAAGGGGCTGACAACAGAAAAAGTCCATATAGCTGACATTCATTTTCGACCGGAATATGGTCTTCAGGTAGACCTTGATAACAAATCATGGTCTGTCAGGGAAAACACACTGAACATAGATCCGCTACACATCGAGACGGAAACAGGTAACATCAACACCGAACCATTAACCTGCACAATTTCTACCCTGAATAACGTGACTTCCATCCCTACAATTTCTGCCGAATTGGTAACACCCGGTATTGTCATCAATACAACTATATTGCAACTCCCCTTAAAAGAGCTGATTGGGGCATTCCAACTGGAGAACAGACAACTCAGTGGACAGACGCAATTCTCTCCTGCGACAATTCCAGGAAAAATTGGGGCTGATTTCAAACATAATCTCAGCACGACAGCCGGGACATTTGAGATACATACTAATAAAACAATTAATCTGAACGGCGAAGGAGCCAGCCTGGCAAACCTGTTTAACAATTGGCAACTGCCCCTGGATCTAGACAACGGCACCATCGCCTTTACAGCAGATGGTACCTGGAAAACTGGCAGGGAAATGCAGGTATCCGCTTTTGCAGCCATCACCGGCGGCAGTGGCTATTATAAACAGTATTTATTCGAAGGACTGGAGATACAGCAGGATCTCGTAATTCTACCGCAGCTGCACTCAAACAGAGAGGGAAGTTTTTCCCTGCGACAGCTTATCGGCGGCATTGATATCCATAAACTCAGCAGCAATGTGACGTTCCTGCCGTCCAAAACCGGCATATTACCCAGAATCCAGATCAACAATTTTGACGCCTCCCTGCTGGGTGGCATCGTTAATATTCCCAACATAGTCTATGACTTCAACCAGCCGGATAGCAATTTCACTGTTGATATCAAAGGGATGAATCTTGAAACCATTGTCAACCTGGTCAAAATAAAGGGACTGCATGTAAACGGAAAAATAAGCGGTGCCATCCCGGTTACGATCAAAGGGAAAGCCATCTCCGTGAACAATGGCAAACTGTATAATGAGCCGCCAGGGGGAGAAATCAGCTATGCTCCTAAAAATATTAACAGTGCGGGCCTAACAGGCTATGCGTTAAAGGCGGTGGAGGATTTTCAATATGATTCACTCACAGCAACGGCAATATATGATCCTTCCGGGCAGCTAGACCTTGATATCAGCTTACAAGGCATCAGCCCAAAGCTGGACAATAGCCGCCAGGTCCATCTCAATATCCACGCCGAGCAAAACCTGCCCGCCCTGTTACAAAGCCTGCGATACAGCAAGGGGTTAACCGAAGAACTGGACAAACAGGTTCAACAGCGGTACAAATAATATGTTTATACTGTTTTGAAAGAGTTGGTATCCTTTTTTTTGCTCATTTGCCCTGAAACGGAGAACATAATGATTAACAAACTGATTCCAGTCATACTGGGAATCGTAGTAACTTCCAGTTTTGGTTGCAGCCCCACTGTAAAAGTAGCAGCACCTTCTGAACCGATAACCATCAATCTCAATGTAAAGATACAACATGAAATTCTGGTCAGAGTAGACAAAGAATTAGACGATGTATTCAGCGAGGATAATGGTTTATTTTAATTCACCACGGGCTTACAACATTATCCCGTGATTCTTCCTTCCGTGAGAACAATCATGAAAAAAACAGTTACTCTTATTCTCTTCAGCCTGCTGCTGATCTGTCAACCAGCCATAGCCTTAGACCTTCAAAGCGCTAAAGCTCAAGGACTTGTCGGCGAGACAGCATCTGGCTATCTCGCGCCTGTCAAGGCAACAGATGAAGCCAAAAAGCTGGTAGGCGACATCAACACAAAGCGAAAACAACATTACCAGAAAATTGCCAAGAGCAATAACACCCCCTTAAGTACTGTGGAGCAACTAGCAGGAAAAAAAGCAATTGCCAAAACCCCGGCTGGTCAGTTTATTCACGTCAATAATTCCTGGCAGAAAAAATAACCAAACAGAACGCCCTATCAAGCATGCCTTGTCCGTAGAGAGAGTGATGAGGTATTGCGCGAGAAAAAGAAAAGCAGATGAAGAGAAATGGGGATCTGCACCGAGGTCGATATGGAATTGACGAATCTGGCAAGTCTGAAGTTGATGCACTGGAAGATCCTAAAAAAATATAAGCAAAATCCTGATGATGTGTTTAGGAAAGTGGGACTCAATCCGAATCTTATGCATACCCCTGGCAGCAGGTATCCTCAAGGGAAAAGTTTTGCTCTTTGGGAGGAGATGAGCCTGCGAATTCCTGATCCCTGTTACGGTCTTTCGGCAGCAGAATGCTGGCATCCCTCACACCTTGGTACTCTTGGCTATGCGATGCTTGCCAGCTCCAGTCTACGAATTACTCTTGAGCGGCTTATTCGTTTTCATCAGGTCATTTCAGATCCCCCCTTTGCAGAGCTCAATGAAGACAAAGAACAGGGTGTACTTAATTTTACACTTATTCGTCCACCTGATGCTCCCTATGCTGCCCCCCAGGAAGATGCGATACTTGCTTTAACCATAAGTATTTTACGAATGAATTTTCAGCAGGAACTTCTCCCTGACTCTGTAACTTTTACCCATGGACAACCAGAGTGTGTAGATGCATATATGAATCTATTTCAATCACAGGTCATCTTTGATAGTCCAATATGTAATTTGGCATTATCGCTGAGTGTCGTAGATATCCCACTTCCCAGTGGCCATGAGCAACTGGTAAAAGCTCAAGAACAGATAATGAATCAATACCTGGCTACGTTAACGAAAGAAGATCTGTCAACGAAGGTGCAGCAATTAATTGTTGAGCATTTACCATCGGGTGACGCTTCTCTGGAAAGTACAGCTTCAGAGCTTTATATGAGCCCCAGGACATTACAACGCCTCCTGCATAACGAGGGCAAAACGTTTCTTTCACTACTGAATGAAACGAGGGAAAAGATAGCAAGGCAATATGTCTGTGATAAAAAAAAGAATATGACAGAGGTAGCTTTTGTTTTGGGATTTTCCGATCAGAGTGCCTTTTCCAGATCATTTAAAAGATGGACAGGAAAATCCCCCACTCAATATAGGAAAGCTGCATAACGGATTTTTTCAAAACGAGTGAGTATCGACGAAACTCTCTTTGACTTCTCGCAGAAAAAACATATAGAATACAAGAGCCAGGGAGACTCCCATTACAATACAACTTAAGGATTTCTGAATGTCTGAGGAAAATAGAAGGTTTACTCGCATCAAATACGGTGTTCCGGCTATTGTTACTGTGGACGATACGGAATTCTCTGTTCAGTCAATCAACAACCTCTGCATCGGTGGAGCACTTATTCCCTGTGAACAAAAGTTTGCTCACAAGACAAAATGTATTTTTCGAATCCCCATGACAGGTTCTAGCAGCAACCTATTTGTTGAAGCCAAAGGGGAGTTTGTGTGGAGTAGTGAAACAGAAGCGGCAATCAAATTCACCGAAATCGACCCTGACAGTCTCATGCTCCTGCAGAACATAATCAGGTATAATGCTGAAGATCCTGATGCTATTGAGTGTGAAATTGAAGAACACCAGGGCATAGTCTGAGCGAAAGATTCACTCACAAATAACAAAAGGGGCTTAACAACAAATTTCTGTTGTTAAGCCCCTTTTTTATTCTTGATTACCATCAAAGCTCAGCTAAGCTATATTTCATGTAGGAGCTCGCCCCTGCGAGCGATCGTAGGGTGCTGATAATTCGTCAAAATCGCCCGCAGGGGCGGGGCTCCTACAATTCCATTT
>JAOZLI010000040.1 GCA_029934915.1 Desulfocapsa sp.
TACTGCTGCTGGCCTCCATCAATACCGCTCAGGCATTAACAGCCAGAGAAATAATGGAGAAAGTTGACGCCCGTGATGATGGAGACAATCTCACAGCTAACGTGGAGATGATTCTCATCGATAAGAAGGATAATCGTCGGGTACGTAAGATGAAAATTTATAACAAGGATAAGGGAAAAGATACCTGGAAACTCCAGTTTTTTATCTCTCCCGCCGATGTTAAAAATACAGGTTTCCTTACCTATGATTACTACGAAGGGGAACGTGATGATGATCAGTGGCTTTTTTTACCTGATCTTCACAAGACCAAACGCATCGCAAGCTCAGACAAATCCTCAGCGTTTATGGGATCTGATTTTTCCTATGCAGATATGACCCAGCGTGTTCTCGATGAATGGACCTACAAACTCCTGAAAGAAAGTGAGGTGGCTGGCCATAAGGTGTGGCTTATTGAGGCCTTACCTGCCAGCAAAGCAGTTGAGGCTAGATATGGATTTACAAAGTCCGTTATTTTTATCCGCCAGGACATTTTTATAGGTGTACGTGCTGTGCATTGGCTGAAGGAGGGGAAAAAGGTCAAATATCAGGAGATGCTGGGAATCAAACAAATCGATGGTATCTGGATCTCAACAGAAGCCCGTATGAAAACCACCAAGAATAAAGTGACCCTGCATAAAACTGAAATGAACTGGACCAATATTAAATATAATCAGCCACTTGATGATGCCCTGTTTACAGTCCGCCGATTGGAAAAGGGAATTTAGAAAGCAGCTATGAAATACTTATTGAAGCGCATCTCTTTTTCTGTTTTTTGTCTGGTTTTAGGGGCATTGCATCCCGCAGCCCTCTATGCCGAGGATCTGGATGATGTGCTATCTGGTTTTGATAGCGAGATTCCTGAGCAGAAAAGCTCGGGATTAAGCAATGAAATGGATGATCTCTTATCCGGCTTTGATGAGTCACCAACAGTGGAGCCCGAGCAAGACACCGCGGACAGCAATATACTGCCAGAGTGGCTTGTCGTGTATGGAAGTTTGGGCTTAGCAGGATCAGCCAACTTTGCCCACGATGCCCCAGAAGAAAACGAGGCGGACTATCGTGGCCTTTCCATGTTGCGAACTACAGTTAATCTCAGCAGTGAAATACGTTTGGGCAGCTGGCTGGCCAAGGTTAGCGGTCACGGGTTTTATGATGCTGCCTATTCTATTCAAGGTCGGGAACAATATACCAGAGCCCTGCTTGACAGCTATGAACAGGAACTGGAGATCGATGATCTGTATTTGCAAGGCAGCCTGACGTCTTCTCTGGATATCAAAATAGGGCGCCAGATCGTGGTCTGGGGAAAATCAGATAATATACGAGTTACTGATATCCTCAATCCTCTGGATAATCGTTTGCCGGGCATGGTGGATATCAAAAATCGCCGTCTCCCGGTGACCATGACAAAACTTGATTATTATACCGGAGACTGGAATCTGAGCGGGATCGTGATGCATGAAGCCAGGTTCTCAAAAAATCCGGTATATAACAGTGATTTTTATCCTGGTAAAGGTCCTTTGCCTCCGGAAGAGAAACCAAGTGTGTCCATGGACAATCAGCAATATGGCCTGGCTCTGAACGGGATATTCAGCGGTTGGGATCTCTCTTTGTATGGTGCATGGGTATTTGACGACAGAGCCCATATTACGCAGGATACAAACGGCAGTCTGTATCGTGAGCATAATAGAATCTTTATGACCGGTATGACTGGTAATATTGCTCTTGGCAACTGGCTTCTCAAAGGGGAAACTGCTTGGTTTGATGGCCTGGAATTTGCGAATATGGAAGATGATGATCAGGTCTCCCGCCTGGATCTTATGGGTGGTGTTGAGTATCTGGGGTTTTCTGAAACACTTCTTAGTCTGGAAATTGTCAATCGCCACCTTATTGATTTTGATGAACAGTTGACTCTTGCTCCAGATATTGCGCAGGAAGATGTTGTACAAATGGTGGCCATATTTGTCCGTGATTTTGCCAATGACACCATTCAGTTCAAAACCATGCTTTCCATCTTTGGGCTCCATGGGGAAGATGGCGCTTTTGAGCGGTTCCAGCTAGAGTATGATCTAACAGATTCACTCACAATGACTGGTGGGGTGATCTTCTATCAATCCGCTGACCAGGGAGCATTGAGTACCATAGAAGATAACGATCGTCTGTTTTGCGAACTGGTCTATGAATTTTAAGAAGCATAAATCCCAGTTATGGAAGAACCCTTCGTAAAGGACAACTTGCCGTAATCTCATTACCTTGACGGTAATCCTGCAATACCCGAACAGATTGTGCGGCAAGCTGCCTGCGAACTTCCCGTCTCTTTCCTTTTATCCTTGCAATCCGCATTGAATCGTAGGCCGTGGTTTGATGTCGCATCCAGGCAATGGTTGCTGCTTCTGCACGTTTGGCAATGGGAATTCGTTCCGTTCTTGCCACCGTTCCACTACCAACGGGTGCGGCATGGTCTGTGATTAATTTTCCAAGTAGCGTTGCCTCTACCTTATATCGTGGATGAAACTTGAGAAAGTCCACAACTTCAGCACAGAAATCCACAAGATATTTCTCTTGTTTGGCCGTACGTCTGGCAAGGTCACTTTTACGTCTTTTGGCGTATTCAGGAGTTGCCCGCTTTGCTTCTACTTCTTTTTGTGATGCGAGAATATGGCTTTCTTTTGCCCATATCCCCTGTGAAATCATGCGCCTTCCCTTGCGAACCTGAACAACCCATGTCGATCCCTTTGCCTTAACACTTCTGGTTATTGCCGCATCCCCAGATTTAAGAAAGACCCAATCCTCTGGAGGCTGAATGCGTTCTCCCGATTCTGAAAAAACTGTTCCTGCTGTTCGACTCGGTGTGACTGTGCGATGTGTGTGTTTCATACTTTTTTTCTTTCTCCTGACTATCCCATGGGATATAAGATTTCATTATGTACAGCTTCGCATTGTTGCAACACATCTTCTGACAATACAAGGTCAATTGCAGCCAGAGAGTCGTCAAGTTGTGCTGCCGTAGTAACTCCGATAATGGTTGAAGCGACAAAATCAAACTGTTTACTCCAGGCAACGGCCAGTGTTGCTGGACTTATTCCGATCTCTTTTGCGATCTCTATATAACGAGCCGTGGCCGCAAGGGTTTTTTCATTGAGAAAACGGCTGGCCATAGCCTTAATTCGTGGCTCATCTGACTGGATATACCTGTTAAATCGACCTTCCACCTGCAGGTCTTCATTATATTTCCCAGTCAACACCCCACCTGCCATGGGAGAATAGGGAAGCAGGGAAATTTTCTCTACCCGGCACATTTCGACCATTTCATCGAGGAATCTACGATTCAGTAAGGAAAAATTATTCTGTATGGATTCGAATCGTTTATATCCTTTATACTTGGAAATCATATTGGATTTGGTTGTTCCGTAAGCCGTATCGTTGGATGTCCCCAGATACCGTACCTTCCCCGAACGCACCAGATGATCAAAGGCCTCCATGGATTCTTCTCTTGGCACAATGGTGTCTGGCCAGTGCATCTGATAGAGATCAATATACTCACATTGTAAACGACGAAGACTGCCTTCAACTCCCTTTATTATATGGTGGGCATCAATGGCGGTGAGCCCTGCACGTACAGGAGGTACAAACCAACCCGAGGCTGCACCTACAACCTTTGTCGCAAGAATTATCGAATCTCTGTTTTTCCCCTGAAGCCACTCTCCAACAATTTTTTCTGTAATACCAACGGACTCAGCCCGTGGTGGTACGGGATAGACCTCGGCCGTATCAAAGAAATTAATCCCTGCGTCATAAGCGGTATCCATGATTGCAAAGGCTTCTTTTTTGTCGCACATGGAACCAAACATCATGGTTCCAAGGCAGACTGGGCTCACCCGCAGACCACTTTGACCGATATATCTATATTCCATTTGTAGGATCCTGTTTTTTGTATAAGTACTTCTGTTGCTATTTTAGCATTTGATATTTCTTGACATGGTAAAGATTCTTGACATATGATTAAAATTAAGAAAAAAGTTTTATTTTGCTGGGAGCTTGTCCGAGAATAGACATTTTGTTCAAAATCGAGGCATTTCAGAAAAATAAGCACAGACATATAATTGATATTTCGAGCATTATTTTTTTGAAATAACGAAGAGTTTGGGCAAAAGGGCATTCTCGGACAAGCTCCTAGTCATTGTTGCCATAAAATATATCGAGAGAACAAATGAATTACCTAAAAAACATGTCGCTTGCAAGTAAATTAGCCGCCGGATTTGGATTTGTACTTCTTCTTCTTGTGGCTATCAGTGCTATCAGCATATCAAGCACTAATACCACTTTGCACAATATAGAAAAAGTAATGTTTGCAGAAGATCTGAAAGCTACCATGCTCGGACTGGAAAATGACCATCTTGGTTTTCTGAATAAATCTCAAAGGTTTTTTTCTGATCCGTCTGCAACAAAGATGAAAGTAAAAACCGATGACCATAAATGTAGATTAGGAAAATGGCTTTATGGCGATGACAGGCGTAAAAATGAAGAAAAGTTGCCGGAATTGAAACCAATTTTAAGAAAGCTTGAAGCTCCCCATGCACTTCTGCATGGATCTGTTTATGAAATCAATACAATCCTTGCGCAACAAGGACGAGAGAAAGCTTTTGATCAGGTAACGACTATGTTCGCTACAAAAACAGAACCTGCACTTCATGATGTGCAGGCGTCACTTGGTGAACTGACCTCCACTCTCGAGGTGTATGTTGAAGAAGCTAATAAGGAACTACTTTCTGTAACCTCTTCCATGAAAACAAAGGTGCTGATCCTGAGCGTGATAGCCATATTCAGTGGAGTGTTTGTTTCTTTTCTTCTTATTCGACTTATTACCGGTTCCGTTAATAAAATTATTAAAATAACAGACAGTCTTGCCACTGGTGATATGACGGTACGTTCGGATATCGCTAGAAAAGATGAGATAGGTATGCTGGCAGCAGCAACAAACAAACTTGCAAGGCAATTTGACCGTAATCTTGCTCAGGTACGTGGCTCTTCCTCAACTATTGGCTCATCCACAGTTATTTTAAACTCACTTGCCGCTGATATGACAGCATCAGCTGGAGACATGGCTGGCAAAGCTGCAAGCGTAGCAGGTGCTGCTGAAGAGATGAATGCGAATATGTCAGCCATTGCTGCGGCATCTGAGGAGACAAGTACAAATGTCAATATGGTTGCCGCCGGGGCTGAAGAGATGAGCGCAACAATTGGTGAGATTGCCTCGAATTCTGAGACAGCCATTCAAATTACAGAGGAAGCAGTCAGTGAGGCAATTAAGGCCGATGAAAGCGTGCGATCACTGGGGAAAGCAGCGCAGAAAATCAGTAAGGTCACTGAGACTATCAATGAAATTGCAGATCAGACAAATCTCCTTGCTTTAAATGCAACCATTGAAGCAGCCAGGGCAGGAGAAGCTGGTAAAGGCTTTGCGGTAGTTGCTAACGAGATCAAGGAACTTGCAAAACAGACGACAGAGGCCACTCAGGAGATTAAAGACCGTATCGAAGGAGTACAGCGCTCCAGCGAACAAACCATTGGCGTAATTAACACAATTTCCAGCACCATTAACAAAACGAATGAAATTGTTACCACCATGGCTTCCGCTGTGCAGGAACAGGCTGCTGCAAGTCAGGAGATTTCAGACAATGTGAACCAGGCATCCATCGGTATTCAGGAAGTGAATGAGAACATTGCCCAGGCATCAACGGTGAACAATGAAGTTGCAAGTGAGATAGCATCGATCAAGGTTGAAGCTGATAGCGTAGCTGCTCACGCAACAGATATCAGTGAACTGTCAGTTGAAATGCAGGTGAATGTAGGTGCACTTGACTCGCTGGTCGCTCAATTTAGATTTCGGGATGAATATTTTCATATAGGAGATGTGAAAGCCGCCCACTTTAATTGGAAAATGAAACTGACATCAGTTATGGCAGGATACCAGCATATGAATGAGAGTGATGTTGTTGATCATCATCAATGCTCCTTTGGCAAGTGGTATGAAAACGCTCCCGCAGAATTACGCAATGCTGAAGTATTTGCAGAACTTGGAGTGCATCATGAGGCAGTTCATCAAAAGGTTCGTGAAGCTGTTGCCCTGCAGAATAAAAATAATTCAAGTGCAGCCCGTCAGAAGGTAGAAGAATTTGAAGTTGAGCGTAAACAGCTTTTTGCCAATTTGGATGAACTGTATGTCAGTTGATCACAGCGTCTGTTTTGCACCGGTCTGCCAGTGCCGTCAATCATCCAACCGGCTTTGATATAGTGTGTGTTACTGCTCATTCTTGATAAGTTCGTAAAAAGACAAAAATCACCATGAAGGGCATGAAGAACATGAAGTTAAAGGAATGATTTATTGTTGTTCTTTTCTTCATGGCCTTCATGCGCTTCATGGTTGAGAAGGTTTTTACGACGCCATCATTCTTAATGAGTGGAAGGGGTACCAAGGTAGGAAGAAACAATGTTGTTATAAACGCTATTGCCTTGACTATCAGTGGATTTTAACTTATCCAGGGCCTGGTTTAGTTCAATAATCACGCTGTCAGCAGTCTCTTTATTAAAGGCATAATAAAGTTTAATTGTTTTGAGGATATAAACAGCTTCGTAGTTGTTGGGATCCATGCCAAGTTGTAACATTGTGTAGCGGGTTGAGTCGGTATTAAAAGCGAGCAGATCAAGGCGGTCAAAGGCAAGTTTTTTTATGTTTTGTTCTGGTTGTGTTACTCGTTCAAGTGCATCTGCAGGTATACCAGCTTTAATAAGAAGTTGTTCCGGTGCCCCGGAGCGAATGGTACCAACCCGAAGTGTTTTCAGATCGTCGATGGAAGAAACTTTGATCTTCTTTTTTTTGTCTGCAATCAAACCAATGCTAAGCTCAAAGATCGGCCCTACCCACTTAAAATTGTTTTTTCTTTCCTCTGTCATCCCCATACTGAAAAGACAGGTTCCAGGAGTGTTTTGTACGGTTTTATAAGCGCGAGGCCAGGGAAGTAATTCTACATCTTCAATTGTTACAGGTTGGCTGGTTTTTTTGCCGAGTTCAATCAGGAGATCAACAGCAATTCCCTGTATTTTGTTTTTTTCTTTGAAATTGTATGGAGGGTTTTGCTCAATCATATAACGGAATTTCGCAGTTTCTCCCTGGGCAAAACTTACCGACAGAAAAGAGAGTATAACAAGTGTGGTGCTAAACATTTTACGCATGACTCGGCCTCTGTATTTGGAAACGTTACCGTCATTTTATCACCATTGAACGGTTAATTGAAGAGCAAACTGTTCTTCACTCTGGTTTTGTTGTTGCTCAGGGGAAAGGTGAGTGGATTTAGTGTACGTGGGAGTTATCTGGACTTGTGTATCTGAGGAAAAAAGAGAATCGGTGAATTTTTTGATGGGAGGTACGATATGGCCGAAGGGATCAATAAGAAAGAGAGCTGTACTTCCAAGAATGCGACTGCTGAAAACCTCTTTGTTGTTTTTTAAGATGTAATGCTCTATGGGCAGGAGTACCTCTGCCACTCCCCAGCCGAGCAAGGGGGTGAAAATCATATCCTGGATAGAGACAGGTTCGGCCCATGCTTCGAGACCAATTTCATAAAAGGAAGAGATGGCGAATGAAAACCCCAGGGATTCCAAACGGGAATAGCCGTAATGTCTGGCATGGATAAAATAACTGGAACCAAAGTAAGGATGGCCAATATAATTGATCCAGGCTTCATCTTCATCCCATCGCCAGGATGTTACGTTTTCTTTCCATTTTTCAGTGCCTTCGTCCCAGGTGATCTCGTCTTGAGCCCAGTTTGTAACATCTTCAGGCATGACGTACAGAACTCCTAAGACTGCGAGTGCAGGAACCAGAAAGTAGAAAGAATCTTCCAACAGGACAGAATAGCGCCCCAGTATGCCATCTTGATCTGGCGGTTCCATGGCGTCGTAGTAACTGTTTAGTGAAAAGGCATCCTCGTCTGGACTCTTTTCTTTGAAAAGGTCTTCGAGGGCAGGATCACTCAGGTATCGATTTGGGGCAAATGGTTTGTTTTCTTTTTCCCAGGGCGTTTCTTGAGCGGTTTCCCCAGGGGGTGGACTAAGCAGGCAGAAGCAAAGAAGCAGCAGGCAGGTCTTCCTCCTGATAGCATTATAAAAAATTGCAGTATTCACAGATGATAGCGGCAACTGTCTGGTTTTAGCCCTGCAGTTGTATAATGGCAGGCCAGTCTGCAAGATCAGACAGGATTCTGCGTTCCCGGGAGCCAATTTCCGGCTGCATTACTTTTTCAGCCAATTGCTTCTGATATTCTTTCAGGGTGATTCCACTGTCTGCCTGCTCATCACAGAGCCGGTGTTGACGAAATGTATCCCAGCGTTTTCGCTCTTCCTGAGACAGGCTTTGCGGCCAGTTTCGGGCTCGATAGCGAAACAGCATCTCAGGGATTCGTGGATCATCAAACTGCATGCGTGTTTTGCTAAGATCCCTAGGGTTCATGTCCGTGAGGTCATTCATCTTGGTGCGATCAAGGTTTGAGAAGAAACCTCCGCCGTATAGGTTCTGATCAGGATCAGTGGTGACCGGGAATTCCCGTGCTTCGTGTACGTCTTGAATTTTTTTGGCAAGTGTTGGGTTTCCTCTAAGCGTATCTGCATATCTCGCTGCAAGTTGGACATCAATTTGCCAGCGTTCAGCTTCTGGCGGGTTCATGGTGGCCATGGGCACTATTACCGGACATTTGTTGATATGAACGGTTTTGAGCGGAATTCGTTCTTCACCTTCGGGGAGATCTTCTTTACGGACAAATAATCGCTGCTGTATCTCTTCTACACTGAGTTGTAATAGAACCTCGGGGTCGTGGCGCAAATCAAAAACAATAATACCGTTTTTGTTTGTGGGGTGGCTTGCCAGGGGAATAACAGGGGTTATACAACCAAGTTCCGCTGGGTACATGGAGGAAACATGCAGAACCATAGTCTGCGTTTGCAGGTTTAACTGGCTGGCAATTTTTCGTTTGTCCCGTTGTGCAAACAGGTAGTCAAAAAGTTTGGGTTGTTGCGTACGGATAAGGCGTGCCATACCGATCGTTGCATGCACATCGGAAAGAGCGTCGTGGGCTCCTTCGTGACTAATTCCGTTTGCCTGGGTGAGTTTTTCAAGGCGGAAACTGGTGTTGCCATTGTCGCGTTTGGGCCATTCTATGCCTTCAGGACGCAGGGCATGGGTGAGACGAATCATATCAATAATATCCCAGCGGGAATTACCATTCTTCCATTCCCTGGCATATGGGTCAAAAAAATTGCGGTAGAAGCCATAGCGGGTAAATTCATCATCAAAACGAAGAGTGTTGTAGCCAAGTGCGCAGGTTCCGGGTTGCATAAACTCTCTGTGGATTTCGGCCATAAATTCGGCTTCACAGAGCCCTTCTTTCAGAGCTGTTTGAGGGGTAATCCCAGTGATCAGACAGGCATCAGGGGAGGGAAGTATGTCGTATGCGGGTTTGCAGTAATGAACCATGGGCTTACCAATGATGTTCAGATCAGTATCCGTGCGGATTCCTGCAAACTGTGCCGCCCTGTCTCTTTTAGGATCGGCTCCCCAGGTCTCGTAATCGTGCCAGTAGAGAGTTGTTGTCATGGTGTCATCTTCTATGGTTGTGGGTAAATAACTGCAACGAGGATAATCGACCCTTTCTGTTTTTACAAAATAATCTTTCTCGTTTATTTGAAAACTGGAAACTTTCCGTGGAGGGAACGAGTCCTAAAAATCCTAATCGCTGGTGGAGTCAGGAAAAATGATAGGTTCTAAATCGCGACGCAAATCACCAACCCACTGATTGTAGGGTTTATTCTCGCCTTCTTTTGCAGAGAATTCAATTTTTTTCACCAGTTCAGTTGCCTGGCTTAGACCTAGGTTTTCCAGGGTTCCTTTTAATTTATGAGCAGCACTTCCAAGTTCTTCTATATTTTCGGCAAGACAGGTCTGGTCGAGCAGGTCAAGCCCTTCACGGATACTGATAATCGAAGTCTCAATAAGGGTTGTTATCTGGCTGGAATCAAATGAATATCTGTCTTTCAGGTGTCGTTCGATTTCAGAAAGAGTGATTTCCTTAAGAGAGATGACGTCCCGATTGTCACTCTCCTCGTACTCAATATGTTCCGTTGCCCGAAGCAAGGCCTGATACATATCCTTACTCTTGATGGGTTTGCCAAGATGGTCATCCATTCCAGCAGCGAGATACTTTTTTATGTCTGATTGAAAAACATTAGCAGTTAAGGCAATGATTGGTGTATGCGTATCACGCACTTTGGCATGAAGTTTTTTAAGTAATGGCTGTTCGTATTGCTTTGAGGGGGGGGCTGTTTTCTGCTCACATCCACGGATAAGTCTTGTGGCAAGTACTCCATCTATCTTCGGCATTTGAATATCCATAAACACACAATCAAAATGGTGTCTGGATAGCATTCTCAACGCTTCTATACCGTTGGTCGCTGTTTTTACCCGGTGACCATCATTTGTAAGAAACATTTCGGCTACATCTCGATTGACATTGTTGTCGTCGACTACCAGGATATCGAGTGGTCGCATACTACGTCCCTCGATATGTCCTGCACTACTAATCCTGTCATCTTCTATTAACTGACTTATTTCGCCTGCTTCAATGGGCATTCTAAAATAGAATGAGCTCCCCTCGTCCTTAATACTTTCAACCCAGATTTTTCCCTTCATCAAAGAACATAACTTTTTACACAGTGCTAATCCAAGACCGGTGCCTCCAAACTCTCTGGTTGTTGAGACATCTGCCTGCGAAAAAGAATCAAAAATGATGTTTTGTTGATCCTCAGAAAGACCGATACCCGTATCACTCACACAACCCAATAAAAGGAGCTGGCTATTATTCTCACTCTCACACATAAGGGACAGAGACACCTCTCCCTCCTTGGTGAATTTAATGGCATTACTCAATAAATTGGTACAGATTTGTGTCAACCGAATCTTGTCTCCTTTTAAAACTTCAGGAACCGTTGTGTGGGCTGTCAAACTCAGGTGCAGACCTTTCTGTTTCGCTTGAGTGACAAACATACTTTGCAGATGATTCAGTAACATTTCGGGGCGGAACGATACTCGTTCCAAGTCAATTTTATCGGCTTCAATTTTAGACAGATCAAGAATGTCGTTGAGTAACATCAGTAGAAAATCAGCAGATTGCTGGGCCGTTTTCATAAACTGCTTCTGTTTGTGAACGTCTAGTTGTTCATTACTGAGCAATTCCAGAGAACCAATAATTCCATTTAAAGGCGTACGGATTTCATGGCTCATATTGGCAAGAAAAGAACTTTTTACCTGACTTACGTTTTCAGCCATACTTATTGCTTCCTGAAGTTTCTTTTCAGTTTGTTTCAGTACGGCTATGTCAGTTACCATGACAAAAGAACCGAGTTTGTTCCCTTCATCATCAAGCAATGGTGTCGCATTAAAAAGACAGGGGACGAAAGTACCACCCACCTGTTCTAATTCTATTTCATATTCGGTGGATAGCAGGCTCTTTCCCAAATGAATCTGTTTATGGAGGATAGTTCTGTTTGGTATACCTACATATCCCATAATCGATTTGCCGATAACATCTTCCTGCCGACAGTTCAGGATCTCAGCCATTCGTGGGTTAATTTCCAGCGTTTTCATGTCGTTATCAACACGCCAAAAGCCCTGGGAAGATGTGTTGAGGATATTTTCCAGCCTGTCATTCACCTCTTGCAGCCCCTTGGTGCGGGCTTGAACCTCTGGTTCCAGTTGATTCTCAAGTTCCTCCTTGTTGCCTTGCAGCTCATGGAGTTTCGTGGACATTTTATTAATGGTTTGTGTTAACAGGCCAATCTCATCGTCCGATGAAACAGGGACATGGGCACCAAAATCTCCGTGACTGATATTTTCCGTTGTCTGGTACAATTTGGTAATAGAGGTAACCATCTTTTTGGAAAGGAAAAACATTCCCATGCTGGCCAGGCAACTCACTAGCGTTATCCAAATAAGATTATAATAAATTATCTGAGATGATTTGTGTTGGAGTACATTGCTAAGAGATCCATCCAATAGCGATGAATCCTGTGTCTGCAGGAAAAGTATAACTAGAATAACTATACTTCCAGAAAGAAATACCGCTATGGTAAGAAAGAGATGGAGCTTGCCGAGAAAGGGGCGTTTTATTCGTTGCAGTGGGCCTGAGTGGCCTTTTAAAGCATCAGATAATAACTCGTCTTGGCTAACCATAAGTAAATGAAATGATAAAATTATGGTTAGTTATGTACCGTTCATACCGCTGATGTCTAGATTTCATTTGGCTGCTTCTCAGAATCATTATATATTGCTGCGACCGTGGTCCAAAGCTTTTCCTGGCGTAAGAAACTCTCCACCACAACGGGATCAAACTGTTTCCCGCTTTCTTCTACAATTATCGATTTTACGAAGTCATGTTCATAACTTTTCTTATAGCAACGTTTGTAGATCATGGCGTCGTAGACATCCGCAAGAGCCATTATTCGAGCAGCCTTCGGTATTTTCGTACCTTGCAAGCCATGGGGGTATCCCGTGCCATCCCATTTTTCATGGTGGTGCATGGCAATGTCATAAGCCGCATGCAGGTAGTCAGCACCGGTTGTTTTAAAGAGATCTAACAGAAGATTGCCGCCTAATGATGTATGTGTTTTCATAATCTCCATTTCGTCATCAGTTAACCGTCCGGGTTTATGAAGAATTTTGTCAGGGATAGCGACTTTCCCAATATCATGCAATGGACTGACCCTGGAGATTTCAGCGGCAAATTGGTCGGATACACCAAATTCAGGGCTCGTTTTAGCAAGGTCATTGGCGAGAATTTCGGTATAGAGTCTTACTCGTTCAAGGTGGTATCCTGTTTCTTTACTTCGATACTCAGCCATTTTTGCCATGGAAAGGATAAATTCTTCCTGGCTTTCCAGGCGAAGCAGTCTGGAGGCCCCTTCCAGTCGGAGTTGCAATTCTCTTGGAATAATCGGTTTACCGAGGAAATCATCAGC
>JAOZLI010000238.1 GCA_029934915.1 Desulfocapsa sp.
ACAAAAATTTTAAAATGGTGAAGAGATTGGGCGAAAAGGCAATTTTTCAAGGTACCTGTAATTCAGCCCCCGTAGAGATCCTGGGCATTACTCATTTCTTCGGGGAGATCTTCGATAAGCACTTTGTATTCATCCATATTTTCCTGCATATGGGCGACCAAATGATCAGGAAGTGTTGCAACAATGCCTTCGAATGCTGTGTGCCCCAGCTGGCCGGTTATATATTCTGCGATCTGGATAATACCTGTAAGGCTTTCAGGCGGGTAATCACCGCTGGTCAGGTGATGGTCACGAATAGCCACCTGTATAGCTTCAGGCATTTTCCAGTCCACGGTCATCAGATAGCCGATTTCACAATGGTCAGTTCCTAAATATTCCTGTTCCATCTGCACGATAAGATGATCTTCATCACAGGCTTCGCAGGCAGCGTAAAACTTTTCCGGTTCCACCTGGGATTCGACGATAAGTCCAAAATCATGCAATATTCCACATAAATAGGCGTCATCTCCGTTGATTTCAAAAATTCGTTCCGCTATCATTTTGGCACAAATAGAAACAGCCGCACAGTGCAGCCAGAGTTTCTCCCTTGAAAAAATCGGGGACTGTACTTTTTCCTGGAAAATATTTTTAAGAGCATCAGTCACAGCCATATTATGCAGGTTTTTCATACCCAGATACGCCACCGCCCTACTTATGGAATCAACACGCTGGGAGAGTCCGTAAAAAGGGGAATTGACCAGACGGAGTAAACGCACCACGAGGGTTGGGTCCATTTTGATGACTTCCTCAAAATCCTTCATGGTCGAGTCTTCATCAGCAATAAGACCGGAGAGGGACGTGACCACGTGCGGAAGCGTTTTTACATCTTTAAACTTGCGGATAAACTTTTTGGCTTTTGACATAATAGCGCTCCTTATTCGGCCATTATTTCATTCTTGTGGATTGCTTCAGATTTGACCCGGTCCAGCAGTTCAGCAAGCACCGGTTTAATGTTTTCGCGAATATCACCGGCAACGATGAGGTAAAGAAGATCATCACCCGGCTGGAAACGACCGGTGTTGGCTTCGGTCACAATGTCGTAAATTCCATCGCGTTTTAACAAGTCCTGACGGATAGCTTCTATTTTATCAAGATCCGGTGTTACTTCCAGAGCAACGACCTTCTCTTTATCTTTTCTGGACCAGCCTCGGACGGTTCCGTTATGAATAAGGATCATCCCGACATTGTCGTTAAATCCTGGTTGTTGTTTCATTTCTGCAATTCGTTTTGAAATATCCATGTATTACTCTCCAATAATTATTTTTAAATGGCCTTCACTATGGGAATGGTTAATTGCTGTGAAGAGCGAAGTCCACTGAAATCAAGATTTGTGTTATATTTTTTTAAGAGCCAGAAGGGGAGGTCAAACTTCTTCCGGCAAATTTCCCAGACGGTGTCCCCTTTTTTAACTGTATAGGCCTGCACTCCGACAATTCTGTAGGCGGTAAAGAAATCCTCCTCAGTTTCAAGATGAAAGTCAAATCGTTTTTCTTCAAATTCTCTGGAAGAGATATTGTTGAGTGGAATATGAATGGATTCGTCAGGATGGAGGAGGCGATTGTTTTGAAAAGAATTTAATCTGCGAATGGTCTGAGGTTGAACCTTAAGCCAATCTGCCAGGATTTCCACCGATTCTTCGGGTTGGATGGTGATTGTTCCGCGGTTCAGATTGTTTTTTTTGTGGATATCTCTGACGCTGAGTTCCCCAAGGACGACACTTCGTGCTGTTTGGATCTTTTTCCATGTGGATCTTTCTTTTTTACCTACAGAGAGTACTGGTATGGCGTGAGAAACTGAGGGTGCCTTTATGGTTGGTACCACTGTTTTGTTGATTTTTTTTTGGGCTTGGCTGATTATTATCGGCGCTTGATGGCTACTTTGTCTTTTACCCGGGAGGCGCAGGTTTTGGCCAACCAAAATAGCAGCATTTTTATTCAGGTTGTTGGCTCGGCGAAGAGAGCGTAAACTGATACCAAATCTTCCTGCTATTGCTCCGGCGGTATCTCCCCGTTTTACCCTGTAAAATTGAGTGGGTTTCTGTTTGCTGTGATGCATATGAGAGGGGAGCGAAGTTAATCGTTGCCTGTACTGTTTAGTCTGTGGCAGGTTAAGAATATAGTCTTTTGGGATATATTTTTTTCCTTGGAATACAGGATTTCTGAGAGCCGGGTTCAGTTTTTTGAGTTGCCTGGTTGAGATGTTAAAATGCGTAGTGATATCTTTTGCAGCTATAAATGCTGGTAATTTATAATATAATGTTTTCTTAGGCTTTCGCAGGGTAATGGTAGGGTCTTTTTCCATTCTTCTTGCTGTTTTCAAGGCTGCAAGAAATTCTGAATAAAAATTACGTGATGCAAATTTGAAATAGCCCTGTTGGTAATGTTTAAATATTTTTTCGTATGATCCGTGTGCCTTTTGAGCACGCCGCATACCTGATGGACCATAGTTGTATGCAGTGATGGCGAGGGGCCAACTCTGTAGTGAGTTAAAATTTCTTTTTAAAAAAGTGGCTGCGGCATAACTGGCAAGGATAGGATCCTGGCGTTCGTCTACCTCGTAATTAATGGTGAGGAATTCTTTTCCGGTGGATCGTGTAAATTGCCAGATTCCCGACGCTCCAAATTTAGAGTAAGCTTTAATATTAAAGGAAGACTCCACGTGAGGCAGGTAAGCAAGCTCTTCAGGGAGGCCTTTTTGTCTGAATATTCTTTTGATTTCTTTGATATAGGCTCCTGAACGAATCACACCCTCAACGAAGCGATCCTTTTGACCTATTTGAATGCGTACAGAATCGGCTGCTCTTAGCAAACGTCCTCGACTTGTTTTACCAAAAAGGGAGGCTATTCGTTTTTCTTCGGTCCCCTGTGGTTTTGTGCCTTTTCCCAGCTGAGTAAGGATTTTTGCATATTTATTTTTGATACCTTTTAAAATGGGTTTATTGATCTTTGAGGCACCGGGGAGTCGATAGTTGAAGATGGGGACGACATCGTAAATTATATCCACATCATCTGGATCATGCACCACAGCCTGGCTGGTTGTATAGGTTCCGTAAATCAGTTCCCAAAAATGGACGTTTTTCTCAATAATCGGGTAATTAGGAAAATTGGAACGTGCAAAAACCCCAATTGGATTTGCAAAAAGAAAAATCAGCAGGCAGAGCAGAACAAATGCGTGTACAGTGCTTGCTGCAATGCGTAGTGGGGAGAATCGCTTTTTTCTGCAGTAAAGCACTGTGGGTAACATAGTGAGAAAAAGGGGTAATCTTAAGTTTGATAAACTTGTAAAAGTAAAGTTTCAGATGGCATCATTTTATATTAAATCATAAGGGGTAATGGATGTATAGGCCAATTTTAGCAAGCCTTGCTTTTATTCTTTCGAAAGACAAAAAAAGTGTTCTGCTGGTGCATCGAAACAAGCGGGACGATGACCAGCATCTTGGAAAATATAATGGTCTTGGTGGAAAGATGGAGGCCGGAGAAGATATTTTTTCCTGTATAAAACGTGAGGTGCAAGAGGAAGCGGGGATTGAATGTGAAAATATGGAGCTGCGCGGCACCGTCAATTGGCCGGGTTTTGGAGGGAATGGTGAAGACTGGTTCGGTTTTATTTTCCTGGTACACAGTTATGTGGGGGAGCCAGGGCTAAGCAATGAAGAAGGGGATCTTCACTGGAAAACAATTGAAGAGCTTCCAACCCTTCCCATGTGGGAAGGCGATAAATATTTTCTACCACTTGTTTTTGATGAAAACCCCTGTCCTTTTCACGGTTACATGCCCTACGAAAATGGCAGGCCACGCAGTTGGAGTTGTTCGCGTGGCTGATTTGTTGCAATAATGGAAAACGCGGGTATAATCATTTTTATCTGAATCATAGATCATTATGTATATAAACTTTTTATTTGTGGAGTATTTGGTATGACTGAAGAAAATGAACTGGCGCGACTTGAAGGATTTGTGACCACCCTCCTTGAAAAATTCAATAATTTACAAGCAGATAACAAGGCGTTGAATGAGCGGATAGAGCGGCGTGATACGACCATTGAAGAATTGCAGGGGGATCTGTCAACACAGAAGGATGAACGTGGTGAAATCTCCAGCCGTGTGAGTAGTCTGATTGGACAGATTGAGGAATGGGAATCTTCCGAAGATGTCTTAGGGGAAATACCTGAATC
>JAOZLI010000567.1 GCA_029934915.1 Desulfocapsa sp.
CGGCTAGCATTTGGCACCACATCAATATCATCAAAAGCGGGATCCGGGATATGATTCACCGTGGGTAAGACAATTTTTTGATTCATGGCCTCAATGGAAAGCGCTGCTTCTATGGCAGCCGATGCCCCCAGGCTATGCCCCACCTGGGATTTATTGGCAGTGACGGGGATATTACTGACATTTTCAGCAAACACCTCCCGCAGACATTCAACCTCTGTAGCATCTCCGGTGGGAGTGGAGGTTCCATGCGCGTTGATACTCCCGATATCCTGCGGGCTTATTTCGGCATCAGCTATGGCTGCATGCATGGCACGGACAATGGTGTCTCTGTTTGGCCGGGTAAAATGTTTGGCATCGGATGTCATTCCTATTCCTGCAATTTCAGCTTTCTTCTGCAATCCACAAGATTCTATTTTTTCTTCGGCAGCAAGCACTAAAACCCCGGCACCTTCTGCCAGCACAAATCCCTTGCGATCAAGGCTGAATGGTCTTGATGCCTGCATTGGATCGATATAGGCTCTGTCTTTTTCTCCAACTTTAATGGTGGCCAGCATATTGGAAAACCCCTGTATAATCTCAGGAACCAGACAGGTTTCCACCCCTCCCACCAGTGCAAAATCACAATCTCCGTCCCGTATCATTTTGGCACCAAGAGCAATGGCATGATTTGCAGAAGCACAGGCTCCCTGAGGAGAAAAAATAGGTCCTGTGAAATTCAGTAACATTCCTGCCTTTCCGGCAGGTAAATTGGCACAGACGTTGGGAAGAAGATAGGGGCTTACTTTCATGGGCCCGCGATTCACATAATTATCCATGGCGATGCGGTATGAATCTGTGCCATTCAAAGCCGAGCCTATTAAACAGGCCGTTTTGGGGCCTGTTTCTTCGTCCATAACAAGCCCCGCATGCTCAAGCGCCTGACGACACATCTCCATGGTGAGGAAGATATAATCTGCGTTCCAGATGGAGGCATCTTTTCGAGTTACATAGGGGAGAAGTGATGGATCCCAATCCGGGATTTCACCCACCACGTTACTGCGGCTTTCTGTCTCGCATTTTGTCACCCTGCGAAAACCTGCCTTCCCTTGAGTTGCTGCGTCCCATGTTTTTGCAAAGGTATTACCCAAGGCAGTGGCTGCAGCATATCCGGT
>JAOZLI010000568.1 GCA_029934915.1 Desulfocapsa sp.
AATTTCGATAATAAAGGGCGGGAAAAATTTTACCTTCGCATGTGTCGAGATCGTAAATTGTATAAAGCATTTATGACAAATCAGCCCAAACGAGATCTTGAAGATCAGAAAAAAGAACTCATTGCTCTTCAGGCCTACCCTAAAGATATTACGGATGCCCCGTCGATCTACACGCATGTGATCGTAGCAACAGGTGATTATATCATGCCCACCCGAAACCAGTTGCAATTTTGGTCAAAGAAAAGAGTAAAAGAAGTCGACGGCAGCCATTTTCTGTTTTACAACTCTGAGAGTTGGGATGAATTGTTACACGGATGGTTGGAATAGTTATGGTGTTTGCACTTAATAAAGATAAAATCGCCCGCTGTTTTTTAAGAAGTCTTGCAAGCTATGATCGGGCAGCAGAGGTGCAGAATAAACTGGCAGCTCGCTTATTGCAGCTGCTAGCAGGTTTCCCTGACAATGTATTTACATCTGTACTTGAAATAGGGTGTTGCACGGGCACCCTTACAGAAAAGCTGTGCTCGGAAAAACCTGTACAAAAACTTTATTGCAATGATCTTGTTCCGGAATTTGAAGATCTTCTTCGAAAAAAACTCTCTTGTTATCATTCCATGCAGTTTCTTCCCTGTTTTGGAGATATTGAAGAGCTGGAATTGCCACCTGAACTGAGTTTAATAATATCCGGCGCAACCTTCCAATGGCTGAGTGATTTTCCCACATTCTTAAAGCGCTTAGGGCGTGATCTTCCGCAGGGGGCGTGCCTTGCTTTTTCCCTGTTTGGGCCTGGAACGCTCCGGGAGTTTTCCAGTTTAACCAAGGTTGAACTGGCTTACATGTCAGATAATACATTAAAGAATCTCCTGGATATTGATTTTGAACTTCTTCACCATACAGAATATCAGGATACGCTTTATTTTCAGACGGTAAAAGAAATACTCGGTCATGTCCGCGATACCGGCGTGGGTGGTGTTAGTGAGTATAAGTGGAGTAAACAATCCCTGCAGGAATTTGAAACCGCATACATAAACAAATTCGCAAGTGATAAGGGGCTGCCGCTCAGCTATGCCTCCTCCTGTTTCGTAGCGAGGAGAAGATAAGATGGGGCAAGTTACCTGTATAACAGGGATAGATACGGATATTGGCAAAAC
>JAOZLI010000041.1 GCA_029934915.1 Desulfocapsa sp.
AAGACTGGATGGATACCCCGGCTATTTTTAAAGAGGGGAACTTTGCCTACCCTGCGAAACAGGAAAAGGTTGAATATCTGGACAGCTCAAGTGATTTGAGTTTTCCAAACGCCCGTGTCTGGTCACCGGATGAAGATGACTGGAAACTTCCTGAAAACTGGCAGGAGATCATCCTCAAAGGACTTGCAGAACGTCTGGAAAAATTCAGATCTCTGAAGATCTTCATGGACTGTTGTGTGCGTTGCGGCGCATGTGCAGATAAATGTCACTTTTTCTTAGGCACTGGTGATCCGAAAAATATGCCAGTCCTTCGAGCTGAACTTCTTCGTTCAGTATATCGAAATGATTTTACCCTTGCCGGTAAACTTTTTGGTAAGATGGCTGGTGGTCGTGAAATGACCGTTGGCGTACTGAAAGAGTGGTTCATGTACTCTTATCAGTGCACAGAATGTCGTAGATGTTCTGTCTTCTGCCCATACGGAATCGATACAGCAGAAGTAACCATGATGATTCGTGAGTTATTGCATCTGGTTGGTATTGGTATTAACTGGATCTTGGAACCTGCTTCCAACTCCAACCGTACCGGTAACCACATGGGGCTTCAGCCTCATACCTTTAAAGACAACGTTGACTTTCTTGCTGAAGACGTTGAAGCGCTCACTGGCGTGAAGGTTAATCATAGCTTTAACAGAAAAGGCGCTGAAGTCCTTTTTATCACTCCATCTGCTGACGTGTTTGCAGAACCTGGCTTATATACAGCCATGGGGTATCTTGCACTCTTTGAGCAGATTGGCCTTGATTATACATGGTCAACCTACGCATCTGAAGGTGGTAACTTCGGACTTTTCACCAACAATGAGTTGATGAAGAAACTGAACGCCAAGATGTACGCAGAAGCCAAACGCCTCGGTGTTAAGTACATCATCGGTGGTGAGTGTGGTCATATGTGGCGTGTTGTCCATCAATATATGGATACCATGAATGGTCCTGCCGACTTTATGGAGGTTCCGAAATCTCCTATTACCGGCACTGTTTTTGACAATGCGAAATCAAGTAAGATGATACACATCAGTGAATTTACTGCTGATCTGATTAAGCATGACAAAATCAAGTTTGACCCTTCTCGTAATGCAAATGTGCTGCCCACCTTCCATGATTCCTGTAACCCTGCAAGGGCCATGGGACTGCTGGATGAGCCACGTTACATTCTGGATCATGTTGTTCCAAAATGGCATGAGATGCCTGAAAATACAATCCGTGAGCAGACTTTCTGCTGTGGATCTGGAACAGGGCTTAACACCGATGAGATCATGGAACTGCGTATGCGTGCAGGGCTGCCACGTGCAAATGCTGTGAAGCACGTTATTGATAAACATGATGTTAATATGCTTACTACTGTCTGTGCCATTGATCGTGCAACATTGACATCACTTATGGATTATTGGAATCCTGGTTGTGGTGTCTGTGGTCTTTCCGAACTTGTCGGAAATGCACTGATTATGGATAACGAGAAACGAGCCATGGGTTATGGCGCCGACGGGACTGAGTCTGAACTTCCCGATGGCCTCAGAACCATGGTTTAACGGAACCGGAACGGAGGAAATCTAAATGTATAATAAAGGAACAATCATACCGGGGCTGATATTGTTTATAGCCTTTGTGACTTTTCCAGTCTGGTTCAACGGGATGACTACGGCAGGTGATTTGCCGAAACCCGAGTTACCACCAGGTGGAGAAAAACAGTGTGTTATGCCTGCCGATTATATGCGGGCTAACCATATGCAGTTGCTTAATGAATGGCGTGATAACGTACTGCGTGACGGGAATCGTGAAATTCTCGAGATTGGCGGTAAAAAATATCCAAAAGGTCTGCAGATGGCATGTATGGAATGCCACAGCGAAAAAGAAAAATTCTGTGATAGCTGTCATACCTATGCAGCAGTAGACCCCTATTGCTGGGATTGTCATCTGACTCCCAAAGATGCAAAAGCGAAGGAGGCGACCCACTAATGGATAAGCAAAGAAGAAAATTTCTAAAAATTGCAGGTGCGTCAGTGGTTGCAGGAATGGCTGCACCAGCTGTTATTAAGCTGACAGCATCTCCTGCTCTTGCATCTGGTCATGGCGCAGCCGCAGAACATAAGCCTGCTGCTGGTCATGGTGGAGGACATGCAGAAGAGGCACCCACGGGTGTTCGTCTTGGTATGGTTATTGATACCCGCAAGCTCAATGCACAGGAAGGGCTGATTGATGAAGCCATTGCTGCTTGCATTGACGCACATAATATTCCACAATTTCCTGATACAAAAAATGAAATTAAGTGGATATGGAAGGCACCTTTTGAAAATGTATTTACCGATCATTCTGTGCGCTTAGGATCAAAGAAGATCACCGATCAGGATTTCCCAGTATTGTGTAATCATTGTGATGATCCACCATGTGTTAAAGCATGCCCAACTCAGGCCACATTTAAGGTCGAGGCCACTGGTGTTGTAGCCATGGACTTTCATCGCTGCATTGGATGTCGTTTCTGTATGGCAGCATGTCCATATGGCGCACGATCGTTCAACTGGCAGGATCCACGTCCATATGTCAAAAAGTATAATCCGGAGTTCCCCACACGTATGAAGGGTGTTGTTGAAAAATGCAACTTCTGTGGAGAGCGTCTTGCTCTTGGGCAGGAACCAGCATGTGTTGAGGCCTGCAAAGGAACAGGAGCCATAGTATTTGGTGACCTGAACGATGCAAAGTCTGAGATTCGTGCGGTACTTGATAAAGAATTTACTATCCAGAGAAAACCAACGCTGGGTACTAATCCATCAGTCTTTTACATAGTGTGAGGAAGTCATGATTGAAAAAACTCTCAAAGGCAAGCCGGCATATTGGGTCTGGCTTGCATTTTTAGGAATGTTCATGGCTGTTGGTGCTGCCTGTTATATCAGACAGTACAACTATGGTCTGGGCATGACCGGCATGAGCCGGGATGTTTCATGGGGACTGTACATTTCTCAGTTTACCTTTCTGGTCGGAGTCGCGGCTGGAGGTGTTATGCTGGTGCTTCCCTACTATATTCATAATTATAAAGAGTTCGGTAAAATTACAATTCTTGGTGAGTTCCTTGCCATTGCTGCCATCGTCATGTGCCTGATGTTTATCATGGCGGATCTTGGACAGCCAATGCGTGCTCTCAACGTTGTTCTTCATCCTTCTCCTCGTTCCATGCTGTTTTACGATGCTATCGTATTGAACGGATATCTTTTCCTGAATGTTCTTTGTGGCTGGGTTATTCTCACCGCTGAGAAGAAGCAGGTTAAACCACCAAAGTGGATATACTTTTTCGTTTATCTTTCTATCCCCTTTGCTGTTTCTATTCATACTGTGACAGCTATGCTTTATTGTGGTCTGCCAGGACGTCATTTCTGGCTGTCTGCTATTATTGCACCACGCTTTTTGGCATCTGCTTTTGCCGCTGGTCCATCTTTGATCATTATTGCATGTCTGGTACTCAAATATGTTGCCAATTTCGATGCAGGCAAAAAGGCAATGAATAAGCTTGTTACAATTATTATTTATGCTGCAATACTCAATATGTTTTTTGTAGGCCTTGAGTTCTTTGTTGGATATTATTCCAACATCCCAGGTCATAAGCATGCACTTCAGTATCTGTTCTTTGGACTAGAACATCATGGTCATGTGTATAACAATCTGGTACCATTTATGTGGGCCTTTGTAATACTTGCCTTTGGATCAATTGGACTCCTTGCGAGCCCCCTTGTGAGAAAAGGCAATGATTTCTATCTTGGACTTGGTTGTGCTGGACTGTTTCTTGCGTTCTGGCTGGATAAAGGAATTGGCTTTGTACTTGCCGGTTTTGTTCCAACTCCTTTGCATGAGATTACTGAGTATGTCCCCACCGTCAATGAACTTGGAATTACCGTTGGTGTCTGGGCAACAGGTTTTATGGTAGTAACTCTGCTCTACAAGATCGCTATTGGTGTTGAGCATGAGGTTGAAGAATGCTAGAATTTTAGCAATCTTTATTTTTTTGAGCCCCCGAGTAATCGGGGGCTTTTTTTTTGTCTTTTTCGTGCTATAGTGGTCAAACGACTTTCAGTTTTCACTACGCCCCAAGTTGTATCAATGGACAGGGACGAGATAGTTGTGAAGCTGGGTTCTCTCTTCATTTTTTCATTCAACCAATAAAAAACAGTGGCTAATAAACGAGTACTAATCCTTTCCTATTCTTACAGTCATCAGACCCGTAACCTCTTGAAAACTATGGTTGCTGGAATGGAAGAAGAAAACGTGGAAGTGGTGTGGGAACGTCTAGATCCCGTACAGGACTTACGTTTTCCCATCGGAACGATTCCGTCGACTTTTGTAATGATGGTGGAAACCTTCTTCCGAAAACGCTACCCAATAAAACCTTTAAATACTGTCGTTTTCCAGGATTGGGATATGATTATACTGGCAGGGCCAACCTGGTCCTATAACCCGTCTGGTCCTGTACTGTCTTTACTGGATGGCGAAGGAAAACAATTGTTTAAGAATCAAACTGTGTTACCAATGATTTCATGCCGAGGGTATTGGCGTGTGCATTACTGGGGGTTAAAGGCGCTGTTGAAAAAATGTAATGTAAAGGATGTTATAGATCCTATTGTTTTTTCTCATCCTACACCTGAACCGTGGCGGACAATTGGGGTCTTTTTAAAACTTGCAGGCAGGACACCTGAAAAAGGAAGTGGCTGGTTTCGCCGGGTATATCCGAAGTACGGGCATAGTAGAAAGCAGGTAGAAAAGGCAGGGTCACTGGGGAGACAGCTTGGGCATGACATTCAATCAGGAATGGAGATCACTGCTTTGACCTTTGAAACGCCGGTAAGTACTGAAATAACATAAGCTTAACTGTTCATTTTGCGGCGCATTTTCATCTTCTGTTTTGCATACGCACGCATATCTTCAACGGCATCACTTTCATCCATTATTTCCACTCCAAGGACTGTTTCAACACAATCTTCCAGGGTAATGATTCCTTCTGTCTGGTCGTAGCTGTCTACGACTATAAACATATGCTCTTTCTTTTTTATGAAGAGATTTAATGCCTTGGAGACGGGAATGTTTTCATTAATGGCAAAGAATTCCTGTTTGATATCTTTCAAGGTGACGGAGGAATCCTGGGTCGTGTGCCAGAAGAGCTTTTTGGTTAGCACGATACCGGTAATATTATCTATGGATTCGGTGTATACAGGAATCCTGGAGAATTGATAGAGATCTTCATTTTCCATGACGTCCTTAATCGTCATGTTTTCGTCAAGAGCGTAGACCACAGACCTTGGAGTTAGTATTTCCTGAACTTTAATCTCATCGAGATGCAGAACATTCTCGATTACATCCGATTCCTGTTCGTCAATCACTCCATGATCTTCACTCAGTAACGTGGATTCGATGAGTTCTGCCTTCGTTAGCGAATTAATACTATCTTTATTCTTTGAAATTCTGTCTGTGACAAAAAGGGTGATAATGATGAGGGGCAGGGTGATCCAGATACAAACACGAATGATATGTGCAGAAATGGGCGCAAGTTCCTTCCAGAACACCGCACCTATGGTTTTAGGGATTATCTCAGATAAAAAGAGAATGGCAAGTGTTAGCACTATAGATACATAGAAAACTGCACTGGAACCAAAAATGCTTTCTGCTTGTGCACCCACAGCCGCCGCACCAAGAGTGTGGGCGATGGTATTGAGGATTAGAATAGAGGCTATGGATCTGTTAAGATCTGTCTTTAGCTTCCTGAGAAGTGCACCAGCGCGAGGCCGACTTTTTTCAAGAACTGCCACATACGGCATGTTAGTTGATAGAAGTACTGCCTCAAGAATGGAACATAAAAACGAGACGCTAACAGCCAGGGAAAAATAGAGAATTAAGAGGTTCATTCAGGTTTGCTATTTTTAAAACATGTTTTTTAAGGAATAAGTTACTACTTTAATTTTTATACCAATAATTTGCCCTTCTGTGAAGAACATTGTTAATAGTAAGTAGAGTAACAAGTAAAATGCTGTAGTCAATATATACTCGCATTATAATAGAATGTTTCGTATAAAACATTATGATCTTTAGAAAAAAGAAAGTAGAAGAAAATATTTTAATTCTCGGGCTTGGTGGAATTGGCTTGTATCTTGCCAAACGACTGGTGCACGAAGGCTATGCCGTCACCGTTATTGAACCCGATGCGGATCTTGTTCGCAGGGCCGATGAACAGTTGGATGCTCGGTTGATTACTGGCAGTGCAATGTCCATTGCCAACTGGAATGAGGCAAATGGTGGAGCAATGGATTGTATGATTGCTGTCACCGATAATGATGCCGTGAATATGCTGTCTGCCCTTATCGCCCATCGTTTTGGTATAGAACAAAAAATTGCCCGGGTAAGATCACGTGACTATGGTCACGTTGATTCACTTCTCACCCCAGAGGATTTGAAGGTTGATTTTTTCATCAATCCTGAAGAACTTGTTGCTCAGGAAATTGTTCGTCTGATTAAAAGAGCTGCCGGTGATGAAATTATTGATGTTGCGCTGGGTAAAATGCAGGCCATTGCTACCCGCATCGATGATGATTCCCCTTTTGCCGGTAAAAACCTCATCGAAATTGCCAGATCCCATAATGATATGGCTTTTCGCGTGGTGGCTGTAGCGAGAGGCATAGAGACCATTATTCCCAACGGACAGACGGAAATATTACCTCAGGATCAGGTGCTGATTATGGCCGGAACCGAGGAGCTTCCAAAGCTTATGGAGCTCACTGGAGTAGAAAAGCCGCATCGACTGCGGGTGATGATTGTCGGCGGTGGTCGGGTTGGCAGTCGAATTGCCGAGTTACTTGGTAAAACTGTGCGGGTGAAATTACTTGAAAAAGATGAAAAACGTGCAGATGAACTTTCTTCCATGCTTCCTGATACTCAGGTTTTACTTGGCGATGGATCGGATAAAGAAGTATTGATTGCTGCTGGAATGGCTGATACTGACACATTTATCAGTGCCACAGGTGAAAATGAAACCAATATAATGACCTGCATGCTGGTAAAACATCTTGCTGTACGCAAAGAAAATGCTGCAAATAAGACCAAAACTATTTCACTGGTGAATAAAGAGGAATATGTGGTTCTTGCTTCCACCAGTGGATCAGATATTGCCATTAATAAAAAGATTATTGCCGGCAATGAAATTTTTACTTTTATTCGGCGTAGTGAGTTGCTCTCCGTTTCGCATATGCACGGGTTTGACGCAGAGGTTGTGGATCTGATTGCTGCCCCTAAATCACCCATCACCAGGAAAAAACTGGCAAAACTTGATACAATGCTCGCGGAACATATCATTGTCGGTTCCGTTTTTCGGGACGGCGAATGGGAAACTGCGGTGGGAGAAACGCAGATTAATGCGGGAGACAGGGCTATTGTTATCTGTGATTCACTGCACTTAAAAGATGTCCGAGAGCTTTTTCTATAGTTTTTTCACCTGTCCCTTACATCGTTTTATTGTCGAGTCCTAAGCGCTTCGTTAACAGATCTTTCCAGTTGCTGCATGGTATAAGGCTTGCGAATAAACTGTGAGACTCCCTGTTGCAAAGCCCTTTTAACTTCATCACTTTCAGAGAAACCACTCGCGATAATTGCTTTAATCTTCTGCTTGTGCGTACGCATCTGTTCAAAACATACACGGCCGTTCATTCCCGGTTCCATTATCATATCGAGTAATACCAGATCGAAGTCCTCTTCTTGTATCAGGGCCACAGCCTCTTCTCCGGAGGGTACAGAATGAGCTTCGTATCCCAGTGCTGTGAGGAGTTGACTTGCAATATCGCGTTGCAGTTCTTCGTCATCAACCACTAGAATTCGTTCACCATTGCCGCCATGAAGTGTTGCTGGTTCTTTTTGTAATTCCTGCACAGCAGATTTCTTTCTTGTGGCAGGGAAATAGAGGGTAAATGTAGTTCCTTCACTACTGCTTTTCAAGGTAATGTCACCACCGTGATCCTGGATTGTATTCCAAACGATGGTTAATCCAAGTCCGGTACCACTTTTTCCCATTACTTTTTTGCTGTAGAAAGGCTCAAAAATGTGTTTCTGGTCTTCTTCTGAAATCCCGGAGCCTGTATCGCTGATAGACAAGAGAACGTATTCACCCCGTTTTAAAAATTCATTTCCAGCAACGGGCTTTTCGATATATCTATTTTTTGAACAAATGGTTATTGTCCCGCCCTTATCCATGGCCTCCGATGCATTAAATAGCAAATTCATCAAGGTCTTACGAATATGCATTGTGGAACAGGAAATGTTCAGTAGATCCAGATCAAGCTCTGTGCTTATGGTTGTAGAAGCATTTTTTTGTTCGATTTGTTTGCATTCCGGTGAGTCTATGAGTTCTTCAATCAATTGATTGATATTTGTGACTTCTCTGGCAGCTGCCGTTCCCCTGGTAACTGTCAGCATATCGGCAACGACTTCAGCGGCTCTCAGGCCTGCCTCCCTGATTAACGTAACCGGTTTACGCAAACTACTGTCTTCAGGCAACTGCATGAGCATTAATTCGGGATAACTGACAATTCCCGAGAGGATATTGTTTAAATCATGTGCAACTCCTCCGGCCATTAACCCCACGGCCTCCATTTTCATGGAGCGATGGAGCTTTTTCTCCATCTTTTTTTGCCGGCTGACATCCATAAAAAATGTGAAATGATAGGTAGCGTCCTCATACTCGAAATAATTGAGATATTTTTCAGCAGGAAAGGTAGAGCCATCTTTTTTTAGATAACTGCCGCCCATGGTGTAAAAGGCACTTTTTTGCATTTCTTCAACTTCTAGATGCCATTGGTCTTCCGTCGTTTCAGAGTCTATTTCTGCAAGAGAGAGCCCCACTAGTTCATCTACTTTATAGCCGAGTAAAGCCGCAGCAGCCTTGTTTGCGTGAATAATCTCTGTTTCTTTAAGAGTGGAAGCGTGTTTAACCCAGATAATGGGATAGGCACATGTTTCTACGGCGTGCTGGGTAAAGAGAAGTTCCTGTTTGGTTTGGTGTAGCCGTTCGGCCTGACGCTTAATCTTCTGGTTTTGTTGCTCAAGCTTGAGACTGTATTTTTTGAGGGTGAAATTCCTGTATAAAAGGACAAGTAACAGTACGAAGGCGAAGGATGCAATCTGAATAATTAATCGATAATCTCTACCCTTTTCATAGCGAACCGCGATCCAGTTGTTGAGTATTTCCTGTTGTTTGGCCGTGTCTATGGTGGCAATACTTTTGTTGAAAATCTGCGCTAAAAGAGGTTCATCTTTGCGGGCACCGACGCCAAGTTTCCAGCGTTCGTCAAATTTTCCGGAGACTTTGAGTTCTCCGGTGAAGTGTCGTTGTATGGAGTATCCAACCGTGGCCAGCGTACCGATAAAACCAAATATTTTCCCTTCTACCACTTTTTCAAGTCCATCCTGGACAGAAGTGACATCTACTACTTTCATTGTTGGATATTTGTTACGCAACAATTCATTAAAAGCATATCCCTTTACCATGCCGATCTGTCTGTCTGTTATTGATGTGATCTTATCAATAAAAGGTGCGTCGGTTTTGGTGGCCATAACCAGGGGGATTTCCAGGTAGGGTTTGCTGAAAATCATATAGGTTTCCCTGTCAGGCGTAGGCATGGCAAGAGAAAATATATCGCATTTCCGCTCTTTGGCGTACTGCAGGGCCTGGCTCCAATCGCTGGTTGGAATGAGGGTAATGGGAATACCAAATGATTTGCTGAAGATCTGCATATATTCAGCAGACATGCCTATATGAATCCCATTCTCAATGGCTTCGAGCGGCAGCCAATCAGGATCTATACACATGGTTATCTGTTGTTTTTGCGTAAGATACTGCTGTTCTTCAGGGGAAAATGTCAGGGACTTTTCAAGCTGAGTGGTGTTTGCTGTAGCAGAAAAAGGAAGCAGGAGAGAGGTGAAAAACAAAAAGTAAAGCATACACTGCACAAGATATTTCACACCTTTTCCGCCTGTTGGTTGCTGTATTCCTTAGCTGATAACATGTTGTTATAAAAATGCTATCACATTGTAGAGTATAAATCAAATAAAGGATAACCCCTAAAAAATTTTATGTGACTATGTGTTATTTTTCCCAAAAAGATGGATAGAAAACAACAAGTGCAGAAAACATTTCAAGACGCCCCACAAGCATATTCCAGGAGAGAAACCACTTTCCAGTGTCTGAGATAAAGGCGTAATTCTCAGTGGGTCCAACCAATCCAAAGCCTGGTCCTATATTCATAAGAGTTGCGATCACTGAACTCATGGCACTGACATAATCCATATCATCGGTGAGGGTCATGATAAAACCACCAATGAAAATCATGAAAATATTGATGATAAAATAACAGATGGCAAGATTAATGACAGTATCATCAACGGTTTTGCCGTTCAAGCGTACGGAAACCACAGCCATGGGTTGAAAGAATGTTTTGCGAATGGTCTGGTACATAAATTTACAGATGATGGTGTAATGCACGATCTTAATGCCACTGGTGGTGGATCCGGCACAGGCACCAACAAAACAGACCACATAGAGTAACATTTGAGCGGATTGTGGCCAGAGTTCATAATCAGCGGTACCAAATCCGGTGGTGGTGAGGAGCGACATGACCTGAAATGTTCCGTAGCGTACGGCATCTATCAGGCTGGTATAGGTTCCACTATTCCAGAGAATCAGGCTGACTCCACAACAAAAGAAGATCGAAAAACCAATATACCAGCGAAATTCTGTGTTAATATGTAAAGCCTTGGTATCTCCGCGTAAGACTTGATAGAGTAGTACAAAACTAAGCCCTCCAAGAAACATAAAAATAATGGTCACCCAGTCGATATAGGCACTGTCATAATGACCGATACTAGCATTTTTGGGTGAATATCCTGAGGTGGAGACGGTTCCAAAGGCAGTACACAGGGAATCAAAAACACCCATTCCGCCTAAGGTCAGTAAGATGATCTGCAGGACATTGAGGCCAATATAGATCCACCAGAGGCGAACCATGGTATCGCGATTCCGAGGTTTGAATTTTTCCTTTGTTATCACTTGTCCAGGGCTTGATTCTGCCCGGAAAAGTCTGAGCCCTCCCATACCATGGGGAAGAAAAATAATGGCAAGCGTTAAGAATCCCATGCCGCCCAGCAGGTGTGTTTGGCTGCGCCAGAAGAGGAGACCATGGGGCAGGGCTTCGATATCGGTGAGAATTGTGGCTCCGGTGGTGGTATAACCGGAGATCATCTCAAAAAATGCATCAGTGAAGGAGGGGATAGAGCCGTGCAGCATAAAGGGCAGGGCTGAAAATGCGGAGACAAATATCCAACCGGTAACAGCAATAAAAAAACCATCCCGTATGTTTAACTCATTCTCTCTTCTAAAGAGCCAGAGTGTGGGGATTCCTATGGCCAGGGCAGTGAACCCTGAATAGAGAAAAGGATAGAGGTCGTTTTCCTGGTAATACAGCGAACAGGCAATGGGAAGTGTCATGGAGGTGCCGGTGACAATAAGCAGCACCCCTATGACATGGGCTATGGAGGAAAAATGCATATTTGCACTCCCTTACGGATGAGCGCCTGGAAGTTGCAGTCCACCCATTTCATCCAGGCCAAACATAATATTCAAATTCTGCAGGGCACTTCCAGCCTGTCCTTTAATCAGGTTGTCGATATGGGAGATAACGCGCAGGACTCCTGTTCGTTCATCGCAGGCAACGGTAATATTTACGAAGTTACTGCCTCTTACGTGGCCGGTTGAGCTTGGAGTGTCCGAAACTCTAACAAAGGGCTTATCAGCATAGAATTCTTTATATGCTGCCAACACTTTTTCCTGAGTGATTCCTTGAGCTAACGTTCCGTAGAGAGTCGCCATGATCCCTCTTGCCATGGGAACAACCTGCGGGGTGAATGTTGTCTGTATTTCACTGCCAGCCAGTAAAGAGAGTTCTCGTTCCACTTCCATCACATGTTGATGACCGGTGAGGCGGTAGGCGTAGGTGGTGTCGTAGGCCTCGGGATAGTGAAAACCGGGCTTTGGCTTTTTACCGCCACCACTGATTCCTGTTTTACCATCGCAGATGATTTTTCCATTCTCAATCATCTTTTCCTGAGCTGCAGGAGCAAGACCTAAAATGCAGGCCACTGCATAACAACCTGGGTTGCCGACAATATTGGCATTTGCAATTTCGTCACGGTGCAATTCGGCGAGTCCATATACTGACTCTTTCAGGAGCTCCGGTGCTTTGTGAGTGGTGGGAAGGCCAAGTCGTGTGGCATATTCTTCGTAAAGTGCTGTGGAGTTGAAACGGAAATCACCAGAATAATCCAGCACTTTTCTCCCCTTTTTAATCTCTTCGGGGGCGAGTTGCATGCCAATGCCATCGGGTGTGGAATAGACTACCACGTCTGCATCAGCGTCCGCTTCAGGGGCATCGGCGGGGTAGACCATCATATCGCAAAAACCGGCTAGATGCGGGTAGAAATGGGATATGGCGTGTCCCGTGTCATTGGCGGCAATCAGTGTGCTGATTTCTATTTCTGGATGTCTTAGGATGAGCTCGATTAATCCTACGCCTCCGTAGCCGGTGGCACCTACTAGTTTTACTTTTATCATTTTTTTATTCCTTATTTTCTTGGGGCTTACAATATCGGTTTAGATGCCTAAATCCACACTTATCTGGTGGTGTTTTGGCCCGGGGTGGTTGACCATTTTTCTCGCTAGGGTGAAAGATTTGGTGATTATCTAAGTTCGCTGCGCCAAAAACGCAGGTAAGCGCAGACTCCGAAACTCGGTCGTTCCTCCCTCAGACAGTTGCGTTTTTTGTGGCTTCGCTTCACTAAGATAATCTACCAAATCTTTCAATACGCGAAAAAATGGTCAACCACCCCTCTTGCTAATGCTTACCTGATTATCAAAGCTCAGGTGAATGCAAAATTGGATTGTAGGAGCCCCGCCCCTGCGGGCGATTTTACTGATTTAACAATACTCTGCAATCGCTCGCAGGGGCGAGCTCCTAC
>JAOZLI010000239.1 GCA_029934915.1 Desulfocapsa sp.
TAATATAGAATTTAACCACGTGGAACCTGATAAGTGCCTTGTCGGTACTTATTTAATTTTGATATAGCACTACTCTCATATTTTCTTGTTTTTTATTGCAGCTTTTATGGAGTAAGGCACTAATAATTGGAGGTATGTATTATGAACCCGGTGAAGCTTACGGAAAATGTGTATTGGGTTGGAGCCATTGACTGGAATGTCCGTGACTTTCATGGTTACTCAACGGACCGTGGAACCACCTATAACGCTTTTCTTATCGTCGATGAGAAAGTTACACTGATTGACTGTGTGAAAAAAGAATTAAAGAACGACATGCTCGCCAGAATCAGCGAAATTATTGATCCCAAAAAGATTGATTACATCGTGGTCAATCATGTGGAGATGGATCATTCTGGAAGTTTACCGGATATGGTTGAATTGATTCAACCTGAGAAAATCATTTGCTCTAAAATGGGTGAAAAAGCATTGCTTCAACATTTCCACCAAAAGGATTGGCCTTATGAAATAGCCAAACCAGGTGAGGATATCAGCCTTGGCACAAAAACACTCTCCTTTATTGAGACTCGTATGCTGCATTGGCCTGACTCGATGTTTACCTATCTTGTAGAAGATAAGATTCTCTTCTCCTCAGATGCCTTCGGTGAACATCTCGCCACCAGCGAACGCTTCGATGATGAAGTGGATCAGGCCATTCTCAAAGAAGAACTTACCAAATACTATGCGAATATCCTCACTCTTTACTCTCCACTGGTAAGAAAACTTATTGCCAAAGTCCAGGAGATGGGTCTGGAAATCAAAATGATCGCTCCAGATCATGGCGTAATCTGGCGAACACATATCGGCATGGTTATGGAAGCATATACAAAGTGGAGTAATCATGAAGGAGATGGTAAAGCCCTTATCATTTACGATACCATGTGGCATTCCACAGAAAAGATGGCCAAAGAGGTTGGTGCCGGATTACAAGATGAAGGAATCTCCTTCAAATTACTGAACCTTCGCTATTGCCATAGAAGTGACGTTATGCGTGAGGTGCTCAATGCCAGTGGAATTATCCTTGGTTGCCCAACCCTAAACAATGGATTATTACCAAGAATGGCAGGTTTTCTTATGTATATGCGTGGCCTGAAACCAACCAATAAAGTAGGTGCAGCATTTGGTTCCTTCGGCTGGTCGGGCGAATCTGTGAAACTTCTCAACCAAGCTATGGAAGACATGAAGTTTAATATCGTTGCTGATGGCCTGAAAGTAAAATATGTTCCCGAAGATGCTGACCTTAACCAGTGTATGGAGCTCGGCCGTAAAGTCGGAAAAGAAATCAAAGCCAATAGAGAGTAATAATGAAAATACATGTAGATAAAAACGTTGTCGAGTTTGTACCGGAAAACGAGCAGGAGACTGCTTCCATGGAAACTCTGTGGCGGGTTGTTGTTGACTGTGCCGCTGATAACAAACGTATGGTCGCCATTGGTGAGTACATTCCTTCCAAGCAAAACCTTGCCAGATTTCATATTGAAGGCGTTGCAGCCACCACTGTTTATACCGAGGATAAAGCGGTTGAAGAGTGTACTGTAATCTGTACCACCTGCAATAAGTATATGCAGTTAAAAGGTGGAGATGCTGTACCGGTTTGTTGTGGTCGTCCTATGGAAACTGCGGACTGAGAAAAAACAGCTTGATAGGCTGAAGGTGTTTAGGCTGTTAGGTAGTACCTAAAAGACTAAATGCCTACAGCCCGTAAATGTTTGGCTAATGCCCTAGGCTCGTTCGTATTGGCCTGCGTAGCGTATGCAGTTATACGTGAGCAGGTCAATGCGGACGAGAATGGGGTATTAGCCGAATATTTATCCCCGCATAAAATTCAACGCAGACCCTGCCTTAAACCAGCCTATCTGTTCCGCATTCAAAGAGTGATTAAGTGCTATCTCTGACACCGATCCATCCTCATGGTGAAACATTCCGGTGATAACAGAACCGGGAGCAATTTTTTCAATCCCCACAAGATCAATTCTATCAGCTTCCTGCACCAGATCATAATCTGCAGGATCAGCAAAGGTCATGGGCAAAACGCCTTGTTTCTTCAGGTTTGTTTCATGAATCCTGGCAAAAGAGCGAGTGATAACAGCCTTTCCACCCATATGCCGTGGACTCATGGCCGCATGCTCACGGGATGACCCCTCACCATAATTAGCATCTCCCACAGCGATCCAACTCTCCCCCGCTTCTGCATAAGCCCTGGCGATTTCATTGTACCCCTGTGTTTCACCGCTCAACTGATTCTTAGCCGTGCCTGGCTCACCTGTAAAGGCATTCACTGCACCGCTGAACATATTATCAGAAATATTATTCAGGTGGCCTCTAAAGCGCAACCAGGGACCAGCGGGTGATATATGATCGGTGGTACATTTGCCTTTTGCTTTTAGCAGCAGACGCAGACCCTTAAAATCTTTACCATCCCAGGCAGAGAAGGGAGTAAGCAGAGCCAGACGTTCGGATTCGGGAGCGACCTGAACCGTAACAGAGCTGTTATCTGCGATGGGTGCAAGAAATCCTTTATCATCACGAACCAGCCCACCCTCTGGAACTTCAGCTACCTTCCCTGGAGGGGTAAGGGTAAAGGAAGAACCATCTGCTGCGGTGTATTCGGTGGTGAAGGGATTTTCGGTAAAACTTCCAGTCATGGCATAGGCCAGACAGGTTTCAGGGCTTGCGATAAAGCCACTGGTTCCCGAATTTCCATCATTTCGTTTGGGGAAATTACGATTATAGGAAGTGACGATGGAGTTTAGGAACCCTTCTTCTATTCCTTCACGGTTCCACTGGCCAATACAGGGACCACAAGCATTAGCAAGTACAGTAGCACCAATGGCTTCAAGTTTTGCCAGTTGTCCATCACGCTCAATTGTGGCTCGTACCTGTTCAGATCCGGGAGTGATCAAAATTGGGATTCTAGGCTTGGCACCTTTTTCTTTGATCTGCTCGGCCATGACGGCAATACGCCCCATATCCTCATAAGAAGAGTTGGTGCAGGAACCAATCAACGCATAGGTAATATTTGCAGGATGATCCCCATCTTTTACATACTGGGCCATATCGGCAACCGTTGAGGCACGATCTGGTGAATGGGGACCTACCAGATACGGTTCAAGGGTGGAGAGATCTATTTCAATCACTTCATCAAAATAGTTTTCAGGATTTGCCAGTACCTCATCATCTGCCCGTAACAGATGTGCATATTTATCTGCCATTTCTGCCGCATCAGCTCGGCCACATGCGCCAAGAAAGCTTTTCATATGGGCATCATAAGGAAAAGTAGATGTTGTGGCTCCAAGTTCTGCGCCCATATTACAAATGGTGGCTTTTCCGGTGCAGGAGATAGACTCGGCACCGGGCCCGAAATATTCAAAGACACGGTTTGTCCCGCCAGAGCAGGTAAGCATACCCAGAACTTTTAAGATCACATCCTTAGGGGCAGCCCAGCCCTGTAATTCTCCAGTTAAATGCACACCGACAAATTTTGGATGCAGCACTTCCCAGGGAAGCCCCACCATAACATCTACGGCATCAGCACCACCAACACCGGATGCAAAGGCACCAAGACCACCAGCGTGTGGTGTATGAGAATCGGTACCAAGCATCATAAGTCCCGGGAACCCATATTGCTCAATCACTACTTGATGAATAATTCCCGCGCCAGGCAGCCAACAGCCAAAACCATATCGCTGTGAGGCGGAAGCAAGGAAATCATATACTTCCTTATTTTCTACATTCGCTGTCTGTAAATCACTCTCAGCCCCTTTATGTGCACGAATAAGATGATCACAGTGCACAGTCACAGGAACAGCCGCTTCATCTTTCTCTGCCAGCATAAACTGTAAAACTGCCATCTGGGCAGTGGCGTCCTGCAGGGCAATACGGTCAGGCCTGGTTTTAACGTAGGACTTGCCCGCTTCAAGCTCAGCTTCAGCTGCATTATCGAGATGGCCGTAGAGGATTTTTTCGCCATAAGTCAAGGCACGACCAAGACGTTTTTTGACGGTGGCAATATTTGCATCCATCTTTTTATATACTGCTTCAATAAAAGCAGGGGTGGAATCTACAGAGGTGTTCATTATATATATCTCCGAAAAGGCAATTAATTTATAGGCTGTTAGACTGTAGGCTATAGGCATTTAGGAAGGACAAACAGCACACGCCCTA
>JAOZLI010000569.1 GCA_029934915.1 Desulfocapsa sp.
AACTTTACACCTTTCAGCAAATACCTTACATTTGCAAGCTATTAATAGAAAGCTCAATTGGTGTGTCGACTGTTACTGGGACCCGAGGTTACAAACATGTTTGGTATTGGTTTACCTGAACTTATTCTTATATTAGCACTTGCGCTTATTGTGGTAGGACCGGATAAATTACCTGATCTTGCCCGCTCTGTGGCAAAGGGTGTACTCGATCTGAAAAAAACTGCAAACTCATTAAAAGAGAGCCTGACCGAACATGGCAACCCTTTAGATGATATCAAGCCAGAACTCGAAGAAGCAGCTAAAGCCTTAAAAGATGATATTATGCATGACGTGGATGAAGGGTGGAACGATAGTAGTCGTCGGGAAAAGGTGACTGGAGTTATCGATGTTGATGTCGACGTTGATGCTGACACAGTTGCAAACGTGGAAGATCAAAAACAGACAGAGACCAAAAGCTAGTGTCTATGCTCGTTAGAAGCCTTGAGCAGTTCAGGCCTCATCACGAAGAACTGCGCCAGCGACTTATTCGGGTTTTTCTGGCAATTGCCGTCTGCACAGGCGTGGCCTATGGATTTTCCGAAACCATTGCCCAATTCTTTATGGTGCCACTTTTTGCTGCCAGCCCCTATCTTGATCACCTTGTCTACACAAATCTCCCAGAGGCCTTTCTTTCCTATCTGAAACTTTCCTTACTCATAGGGTTAATTGTCAGCTTTCCGTACACCCTTTTCCAGGTATGGATGTTTATTGCTCCCGGACTTAAAAAAGAAGAAAAAAAATTTGGCGTAACCGTGGTTTTTTGGGCAAGCCTGCTTTTTGCGATCGGTGCCATGTTTGCCCTTTTCGGCGTGTTGCCGCGTATGCTTCTTTATTTTATGAGCTATGCCGGAGACCACCTTGAACCTCTGCCCAAATTTGGGAAATACCTTACCTTTGTGGCTCGTACGGTTCTGGCCTTCGGCCTCTCTTTTGAGATTCCCTTTCTTATGGTAATGGCAGGAAAAGCTGGTTTTGTGAAGGCTGAATATTTTCGCAGCAAACGATTATACTTCTATTCCGCAATTGTCTTTATGGCCTTTCTGCTTACGGCTGGTGATTTTATGGCCACTGGCCTGCTTGCCGTACCACTTTTTTTGCTTTATGAAGC
>JAOZLI010000570.1 GCA_029934915.1 Desulfocapsa sp.
GATGGACGTCATCCAAAGTCCATGGCATTTATTCAGTGTGTTGGTTCCCGTGATTTGGGTTGCGATAATGGCTACTGCTCTTCAGTATGCTGTATGTACGCCATCAAAGAGGCACTGGTTACCAAAGAGCACGATCCTGAAGTGGATATCACCATCTACTATATGGATATTCGTACACAGGGCAAAGATTTTGATGCTGCTCGTGAGCGGGCTGAAAATATTGGTATCAAGTTTGTTCGTGCAAAGGTTGCCGATGTTACCCCATGGGATAATCATCTGAAGCTTACCTATGCTACCCTTGACGGTCAGCATAAATTTGCTGGTCACGATATGGTTATTCTCTCCGTTGGTCTTGAATCGCCAAAGGATGCCCAGAAAATTGCAGATATTACCAAGATCGATTTGAACCATTATGACTTCTGTAAAACTGAGACATTCAGCCCCTTACAGTCAAGCCAGGAAGGAATCATTGTTGCTGGTGCATTCCAGGGTCCAAAAGATATTCCTGAGTCTGCCACCCAATCATCCGGTGCTGCAACGCTGGCATCTTCGATATTGAAGAGTCAACGGGGTAAAGGAACTGTCCTCAAAGAATATCCCGATGAACTGTCAGTAACCGATGATGATGAAGTGCGTATTGGTGTCTTTGTCTGTCATTGTGGAATTAATATCAGTTCCGTCGTTGATTGTCCTGAGGTCGCAAATGATGCTGGTGGCTTGGATAATGTTACCTACTATACTGAGAACCTCTATTCCTGCTCACAAGATGCTCAGGAGCAGATTAAACAGACCATTAAAGATCAAAAGCTGAACAGAGTTGTTATTGCTGCCTGTTCCCCGCGTACCCATGAGCCGCTTTTTCAGGAAACACTGAAGGATGCCGGACTGAATAGAAACCTCTTTGAAATGGTTAATATTCGTGATCAATGTTCCTGGGTCCATGCCAATGAGCCTGAGGCTGCCACAGACAAATCAAAAGATCTTGTTCGTATGGCCGTTGCCAAGGCATCACTTATTCAGCCATTACCTGAGCAAACTGTACCTGTAACTCCCACAGCCTTAGTTCTTGGTGGCGGTGTTGCCGGTATGACTGCTGCGCTTTCTTTAGCTGATCAGGGATATCCTTCTATTATTGTAGAAAA
>JAOZLI010000042.1:0-2441 GCA_029934915.1 Desulfocapsa sp.
TTGGCGCAGCGAACTTAGAAAATCAAGAAATTTACAGTTAAAGCGGAATGGAGCAGTCCTTAGACCCGTTCTCAGTATGCAATAATTCTTTTGCTAAACAATTTCTATTTGAAGACAGTCTTTAAAAAGTGTTACGACCATGATGAAGAATCGCAATTTCATCAAGCATGGCAGCTTCCTTTTTTGCAATATGTTTGGCCCAAGCACTGTTTTGTCGTTCTTTCAGCGTCTCTAAAATTTTATGCTCCTGACTCTTTGTAACTAAAATTTTACGCTTTTTCTCGGTGAATTGTTTTTTTTCCTGTAACAAGGTTATCAGTGAATTAATCTGCCTGTAATTAAATTCTATTTTATCCTCAAATAGTCCTAACTCAACGGCAATGATACCTTGCTGCTGTTTTTGGGCAAGAAGCTGTATGGTAGCGTTTTGTTTTTCCTTGCAACGTAATAAGTTGTTTTCCACTTTTTGCTGCTGCTCAATTGCCTGCATAAATTTCTGATGAGCAAAATCTTCTTCACGTTTTCGGACCTTTAAAACAGTATCCATTGAAAAAGGTTTTGGAGTCATCAGTTATCACTCTCTCTTCTATCTTGTCGATCATCCTCATCATCTTTGCGTTCACTGAGCAGCTGACCAAGAGATTCCACAGTTTCCTTCAAGGGTGTTGTTTCATCATAGCCCTGTTTTAAAAATGAATTAATAGAGTCAATTTTTTGAATGGCAAAGTCAATTCTCGGGTTGGAACCCTTGGCATAGGCACCTATATTAATAAGATCTTCAGCATCGTTATAGGTGGCGAGTACGTTGCGGGCACGCCCGGCAAGCTCTGTATGCCTTGCGGGAACAATCTCACGCATGATTCTACTGGCAGAACTCATTACATCAATTGCAGGGTAATGATTTTTAGCAGCAAGTGCACGGGAAAGAACAATATGACCATCGAGAATGGAACGTACGGAATCGGCAACAGGTTCATTCATATCATCGCCATCAACCAGTACCGTGTATAGTCCAGTGATTGAGCCCTGGCCCTGAAAACGTCCTGCGCGTTCAAGCAGCTTTGGCAGAGTGGCAAACACAGATGGTGTGTACCCCTTGGTTGTGGGAGGTTCACCAACGGCGAGCCCAATTTCACGCATGGCCATGGCAAAACGGGTTACCGAATCCATCATCAAGAGTACATTCTGGCCCTGAGCAGAAAAATATTCGGCAATGGAAGTTGCAACAAAGGCACCACGCATACGCAGGAGTGGTGATTGATCAGATGTAACAACAACAATAACAGAACGGGCGAGCCCTTCTTTACCCAGGTCCCTTTCAATAAACTCACGAACTTCTCTTCCACGCTCACCAATAAGAGCAATAACATTGATATCTGCTCGTGCATATCGTGCCATCATACCTAAAAGCACACTTTTACCAACACCGGATCCCGCCATAATGCCCATGCGTTGTCCCATTCCACAGGTAAGAAGGCCGTTAATGGCACGAATGCCAAGATCGAGGGGTTCACTTATGTTTTTACGCTCCATGGGACCAGGAGGTAATGAGTATATATCTTTTTCCTCTTCAAGGTGAGGTGGTGGCAGCATGTCAATGGGGTTTTCCATGGCATCAATAACACGACCAAGAAGGTTTGGTCCCACCTTGATCGTGGCACTGGCCTTGATAACACGAATGGTGCTGCCAGGCCCAAGGCCTCGCAGTTCTCCAAGGGGCATCAAAAGGGCACGGGACTCTTTAAATCCTACGATCTCAGCCAGAACAATATCTGAGTTATCAAGAGAACTGATTTCACAGAGCGAGCCAACTGTAGCATAGGGACAATGACCTTCAATAATAAGCCCAACGATACGTGTTACTTTTCCACGGACATGAATCGTTTTAAGTTCTTCAATGGATCCTGAATAAAGCGTCATGAGTTATCATCTTCCATAACACTGTCACGTATAATTTCGATTTGACTTGTTAAACTGGCATCCACTGTACAACATGTAGATTCGAGCTTACAGCCACCTCTTTCAATGGAAGAGTCTGCATGAAAAATAATATTATCAAGACCGTTTACGGTGTCAATGATCTCCTTCTTCTGTTGCTCCAGTGATTCCAGATCCTGTGGATTGATCTGGATCTGAAATTCATCTGATTTTACAGCAAGCTGAATGGCTTCCTTGATGGTGGCAACTATGGTGTCCTCCTGTTGCGATACGGAGTGCCGGATGATTTTTTCACTGATGTTCACAACCAACTCTTTCATCTCCTGAGAACTGTTTTGAAGAATAGTTTCTCTAAGGGTATTGAGTTCATTACAGATAGAAAGGAGTGTCTGGGCACCATTTTCAAAATCTTCTTCTGCCTGCTGTCGTCCGGCATCTACGCCCTCGACATAGGATTCCTGGCGAATTGCATCGATATCAATTTCTGGCTCGGGAGCTGGTGG
>JAOZLI010000042.1:2541-9061 GCA_029934915.1 Desulfocapsa sp.
CAGATCTGATTCCGATTGTGGGTCTACTGGTTGGTCAAGTGGTGGCTCAGAAGGCGTTGCATCGGGGATAATTATCTCCTTTACAATGGATTCCCCCCAAACTGGAAGCTCGCAGTCAGGATCAGCCTTGCCAACCAGACTATCTGGTTGGAAATCCTGATGCTCTTTATAGAAATTAGACAAGCTCATCACCGCCTCCGGTGCCAAGGACAAGCTTTCCTTCTTCTTCGAGTTTCATCGCAATTTTAACAATGGACTGCTGCATGGCTTCAACTTCAGAGAGACGAACAGGACCCATGGCGTCCAGATCATCACGAATCATATCTGCAGCACGGGCAGACATATTGGCGAAAACCTTCTCCTGCATTTCATCAGAGGCAGTTTTAAGAGCCATGGTCAGGGTATCATTATTTACCTCACGCAGAATCATCTGCAGTGAACGACCGTCAAGGGCATTAAGGTTTTCAAAGGTGAACATACGCTTACGAATCTCTTCAACCATATCCGGATCATTTTCTTCTATATCATCAAGAATATCGGCATCTATACTGTCTTGCATATTATTCAAGATATCAACAACTTTGTCAATACCACCCACCTGATGCTGTTCTCTGCTTCCCACGATACCAATCTCCCGATGCAGTGCATCTTCTATTTTTAAAATAACGTCCGGGGAAACACGCTCAATTTTGGCAATTCTGTATACTACATCAGCACGCATTTCCTCAGGCAGGTGCGAGAGGATGTCACTCGCATGGGCCACATGTTGAGTCGACAGCACCAATGACACGGTTTGGGGATGTTCAGATGCGAGAAGTCCTGCAACCATAGCAGGTTGCATATGAGATATTGTTTCAAGAGGGCGAATTTCTGTTCCTGATACAAATCGATTGAGCAAATCGTCGGCACGTTCTTTGCCATCAAGTGAAGTAATGGCTTTTTTAGCAAAATCACTGCCTGTAAGAAAAAGGCCGGCATATTGTCTTTGAGATTCTTCCAGATTTGCCAAAACTGTCTCTTTTACATCTTCGGGTATATGATCTATGGTGGCGATGGTTCGGGTGACCAGCCCAACTTCCACATCACTTAATTCTTCAAAAATTTTTGCTGAGGCTTCTTCACCAAGACAAATGAGAAGAACCGCAGCCTTATCCAATCCTGTAAGAGATTCAAAACTCATATACTATCCTTCGTTTATCCAGTTTTTAATTATATATGCAGTGGGTACATGGTTTCTCATTACTTCGTTACGTAATGTAATCACGGTATCAGGTATAATTTCTTCAAGCTCTTTTTCCCTGGCTTCTTCAGCGGCAAGTTCTTTAGCTTCTTTTATCTCACGAGCAGCTGTTTCAAGTTCTCCCACAGTTTTATTATGTTCGGTAACCTCAGACTTCATAGTTTTGATTATTGGGCGAATCAAAAATAAATAACAGAGCAGGGTGGCAAATGATAATAATCCGATTTTTACAAGAGGAAGATATTCATAGAGCAGGTTTTTGGGCATTGCTTCAGCCAGCAACGCATCATCCTCTGTCTCCATAAATGCCATGGATGTTACATTGATAATATCTCCTCTTTCTTTGTTGAGACCTAGAGCACTGGCAACCATTTTTTCTACATTTTTCAATTCATCTTCTTCTCTTGTCTGGGTGGTGACAGAACTTTCTTCATCTTTAGGGGGAATTACCTTATCAGCAAGAAGGACAGATACGGACAGGGACTTGATGGCTCCCACCGGATTGATAGTTTTTGATATCGTTTTGCTGATTTCATAATTGATTGTGCTGGATGTTTTTTTAGAAGAGGAAGCAGTCGCTCCCCCAAGAGTTGCATCGGGTCCCTGGAGATTTGATTGAACGCCGGGTATACCTTGCGCTCCTGTTCCTTCACCATTGCTTTCTTCCTGGATCTGCTGGCTCCTGACAACAGGCTCTTCAGCATCGAAGAGCTCTTCTGTTTTTTCAACTTTGGCAAAATCAAGATTAGCGGTTACCCGAACCATGGCCTGACCATAGCCCATGGTTTTATCAAGTAAATCCTGAGCACGTTTTTCAAGACGCTTTTCTATCTCCTGTTGAAAAACCAGCATGTCAACAGAAATGGACTGGGCATTCTCTTCGGGCATGGTACCCTCAAGGATTTTGCCTTTGCTGTCTATCACAGAGATTTCCTCGGAGGATAATCCTTCTACAGAACCTGAAACAAGATGTATAATACCTTGAACCTGTTCTTTCTCGAGCGTTTTGCCTTTTCCAAGGGTGACAATGATAGAGGCTGTAGCACTTTTCTGCTGATTCTTAAAAAGTCGTTTTTCAGGAAGGACAAGATGAACTCTTGTTGCGTCCACGGGTTCAAGGGAGGTGATTGTTCGTGCAAGTTCACCCTGTAGTGCTCTTGAATAATTTACTTTTTGAACAAAGTCGGTAAGGGCAAAGGATTGCTTATCAAAGATCTCAAAGCCAACCCCCCCACCTGCCGGTAAACCACTGGAAGCCAGGTTCAACCGGGTTTCGTACAGCTGTTCTGCAGGTATCCAAATATCTTTACCATTATTTTTTAATTTATAGTCAAGACGTTCACCTTTAAGCCAGGTTACAACGGCTCCTGCATCCTTAGGGCTTAGATTTGCGTAAAGCAGTTGGAAATTCGCAGTTCTTGCCTGGACGATAATGACCGCAAATATAGCAATGGATATAAGGCAAACAGCAACGAGTGCAATTTTTTTAGAAAGCGGCCATTCTTTAAGAATGGTGGCGAGATCCTTTTTGGCAGGAATTGCAATCTCATTTGCCTGGTTGCCTTCTGTCTCAGTGGTCTCTGGTGGTGCAATATTTTCATCTGCCATGAAAAATTTCCTTTTTCACATGGATTTAAAAGATGCGATTATACCGACATCCTCATTACTGCTTCGTATGCCTGTAATGCTTTATTTCGAAACTGTACCATCATCTTCAGCGAGATATCGGCTTTTTCGACACTTATCATTACTTCATGCAAGTTTCTGGCCTGTCCGCTGGCGAGTCCTTCAATTGCTTTTTCGCTTTGCGCTTCTGCAGTAACGGTTTGGGCAATGGTATTTTTAATCATTTCTCCAAAATTGGATCTGGCCTCTTCAACTGGGTTGCTTGAAACCTGTTGGAGTGGCAGGGGCATTGAAGCAGATGATATATTAATTGAGTTCATTTGTATTATTTCCCGATTTCTAGTGCTTTTAGGGCCATTCGTTTGGCTGATTTTATCACTGTAGTGTTTGCTTCGTATGATCGTGTGGCAGACATCATGTCTGTCATTTCTTTTAATACGCTGATATTTGGCATTGCCACATAGCCATCCTCTCCAGCATCAGGGTGAGAAGGGTCATATTTTTGTCTTGGCTCTTCCTGATCATCGAGAATTTCAGACACGACAACACCTTTAATGGATGAATCCAGTTGTTCTTTAAAGGGAATTGCTTGCGTTCTAAAGTAAACGGATTTCTTTTTATAAGGGCCACCCTCGGGAGTGGATGTAGTTTCCACATTTGCCATATTGGAACTTATGGTGTTGAGCCGAATACGTTGTGCTTTTAAAGCTGACGCACTTACGTCAAATGTTGTGAAAATATCCATATGTTTATCTCCCGTTATTTACCTTCAGAAATTGCATATTTAAGCATTGTGAGTTTTTTCTTAAGTAACTGTGTTGTGGCTTCATAGAGTAGTTGATTCTCAGAAAGAGCCATCATTTCCATATCTAAGCTCACACTATTTTCGTCGCCTATGCCAGTTTCATCTTCAAATTCAACTACTTTGCCATGGACATCATTCAGATTCGCTGCTGTTAGCGAAATATGCTTTGCATGAGTGGTTTGCAATGTCCCAGGTGCTCCGGTAAGTGCAGACTGCAGCTCCTGCTCAAATTGAAACTCTCGCCTGTTGTAAGTCGGTGTGTCACTATTTGCAATATTAGATGCAATAACAGTCTGATTTGCTGATCGTAAATCAAGCACCTTCTGTAAAAGTTGCATTGTCTGATTAAAAGGTTCCAGTCTTTTCATAGCATTCCCTACTGAATCATTTGTCTGTATTGAATGGCTTTCTGTGCCATTTTAACCCACAATGGGTTATCTCCTGTTTCGGCAAGTTCTCTATAGATTGTTAATGCTGTTTCTTCATCATCTTGTGATATCAACCACTCGGCACGTCGATATAATGACTGATCATGATGGATGGATTTGTCGGAAATTTGTGTAAAAAAGGTATCAGCTTTCTCAAATTGTTTGGTTTGGTAATAACTTTCACCAAGCATAAAGTTAACTCTATCCTTCATTTCCTCTCGTATGGTGATTGGACGGTCAAGAATTTTAGTGACCTCAGTGAAATAATTTTCATGGAAATAGAGGGTTGCTGCCAATAATGAGAACGATTCGGTATCCGGGATACTCTCTGGAAGTATTGTAATCGCCTCTGTATATTTGCTCTGGGAAAGGAGGCTTTTGATGCGAATTTGCAGGATATCTGTTGCGAAAAGTCCTTGAGGATAACGGAAGCTGTACTGATCCGCATAATCTTCAACGATATTATAGGAGCCATGGTCAAAGGCTGCGCTGATCACAGGAAGGTAGTACTGTTCTTTTTCGTCTTCCGATGAAAGTGCGATAAGGTAGAGGTACAGTTTAGACGCTTCGTTATAAATGCCAAGTGAATTATATGAAGCTGCAAGTTCTGCCAAGAGACCAATGTCGACCCAGTTTTTCACAAACAATTTTCTGTTCTGTTTGGCAAGTACTAAGGCTTTCATATACATCTTTTTGTCTACATACTCCTGAATTACCAATGGAAATAACTCAATAAGCAAGGCTTGAGCTTCCCTGTGCAGTTCGCCGCCCCTGAAATCACGTAAAAATTTCATGATATGGGTGACGCTTGAAATGTTATCATTTCTAAGTCTGTAAATAAGTGCCACTTTAAAGCTTGCTTCTTCGCGGATTGTCCTTGTCATACCTCTTTCTGCAAATGCCTTGTAGTGAAGCAGTGCTTTCACCTTCCAATTTTCAAGATACAGATAACTGAGGTCTGTTTTTTTCATGGCACCTCTAAAACCAGCATTTGTACCAGGGTAGGTGTTTTCTATTCTTGAAAAAAAATCGATCATTCTTACCGGGTTTTTGTAGTGTAACTCTGCCATATATTTTCTGAAATTGATTAATCCAAGTTTCTCTTTTTCATGAACACGTGTGGCTAGTCGATTGTAGCAGGTACTCGCTTCCTCAAACTGTTTTTGCTGGTACAGTGTGTTGCAGTAGCCATTGAGAGAGTAAATTTTATCCTGTAATATTTCATGTTGTTCGAGGAGTTGGTAGCCAATATAGGCTTTAATGATATCTCCAGAACCAGACAAGTAGTCAGCTTGTCGTAACTCTTTAACCAGGGCCATCTCACCAGGGAAACCAATATCATCGCGATCCAATAATTCTTTCATGCGCTGGTATTGTTCTGTGGCCAGGGCTGTTTCAATTTGAGAAATAAGAAAAAAGGGTGTCAAGGGATTGACTGGAGTCATCACTGTATTGAGATTTCTAAATTCAAAATCTGCAACAAATGGATCTTCAAATCGTGCGCGGAGGTGAATGAGAAGGTATTTAGCAAGAAACCCAATCTCTTCTTCTTTATACTCTTCAGCTAAAAGATAAAATTGCTTATAGGCGTCAGCGAAATTATCATTCCTTGACAGGGTTTCCCCGTAGGTGAGGGCCAGTTTCTTTTTTTTCTCAGGATCACTCTCGTTTTCCATCAATTCAATCAAGAGTGGGAGGATATTATGCCAGAGTGCCTGCTTGGCATAATTGTAAATTTCATCAGTAAGGAGTTCTTTGTTTTCTTCCCTCTCTGGCAATAGAAACTGAATTGCGGGATAAGGGAGCATTGTATACTGCACTGGAAGAGAAATTTGCCATTTTGACTCGTACAATTTGAAAAAACTCTTCCAGTCGGCGGCGTAGGGGGACGCTATTAGCGGATTAGAATAATCTTTTGTTGTTCGCTCAACAAGTGTCAGTCCGGAAAGCTTGGAAGCAAAGCTTGGTAGTGCAGAAGAATATGGATTTCCAAGAAGAAAACGTATGGTGAGTTTGTTTTCCTTTTCATTTGGTACGAGATCAATTTTTTGAGGTGGGTATCTGAAAAATAGCGAGAGAATAGTTTTGTTGTTTTTATATAAAGGCAAAATTTTGACTATTTTGTCGTCTTCTTTGAAAAATTGAAAATCTGTCTTAAGAACAGTCTCTTCCAATATTATATCGACTCGTTTATTTCTATGTGTTGATCGAAACACCGGGAGGGTCGTAAAGCTGCAATATAATTCCACCACGTCCTTTGAGGATACCCTGTTTATCCTTGTTAACACCGACTCTGCAATTGCAGTAACAGGTATAAACAGCATGATAATAATGAGGATGTAAAATTGTTTTTTCATTTTTTTATAATTTTTGTTGGAAACTGTACACATTTCAATGCAATAAGTAGTCCAGATTTCACGG
>JAOZLI010000042.1:9161-13020 GCA_029934915.1 Desulfocapsa sp.
ATTTTTGTTGGAAACTGTACACATTTCAATGCAATAAGTAGTCCAGATTTCACGGCAATAAGTAGCCCAGATTTTACGGGCCGTTATTGGGTGGTTTGCTTCTCACTTTTAGAAGAGGGTATTACCTTGGATGAGGCTGTTGGAAAAAATAATTTCATTTTTTTGTAAAGTTATTTGATTTTTCCCATAAAAAGCTGATATCATTTTTTTAATAAGTTTTGAGAAATCAATTTCGATCGTACGAGGTTGATTGTAGCGATAAGTTTTTTTACGTTCCAAAAGTTACAGGAGGTAACAGATGGGAAAAAATGTTTTGTTGGTAGATGACTCTAAAACCATGAGGATTATTATAGGCAGGTCTTTACGTCAGGCCGGACTGGATTTTGATAATATTTTTGAGGCAGCCGATGGCTTGGAAGCTCTCGAGGTGCTGGAGAAGGAAAGCGTAGATATCGTACTCAGTGATATTAATATGCCCAATATGGACGGTATCAGTTTTCTTCGCGAGAAATCCTCCCGTGAGGCAATGAAAGATATCCCTGTCCTTATGATTTCCACAGAAACGGGGGAAGATATTATTGGAGAAGCCAAGTCTCTTGGAGCGGTGGGAGCAATTAAAAAACCATTTACCCCTGATAAGGTGAATGAGGTTCTGGGGCCCCTTCTTTAATTACTATTTTGCTTATAAGGAGGTGGTATGGAAATTCAGGACAAGATGATAGATGCAACCAAGGAGATTTTTTCCACCATGGTCATGATGGATATCTCCCTGGAAGAAGTAATGGAAAGTCATGGAAAGCTGACTGATACAATAACGGCTATGATAGGATTGGCCGGAACACATAGAGGAGTGTTGGCTGTTCATTTCCCTTATTCAGTAGCCATGGCTATTACATCCGCTTTTCTTATGATGGATGTTGAGGAAATGAATGATGATGTGCATGATGCCATGGGTGAGATTGCGAATATGCTGGGAGGGAACGTTAAGACAATTCTTTCTGAAAAAGGAAGGGATATCGATTTATCCATGCCTTCGACTATATCAGGAAGTGAATATTCTTTTCAATCAGACAATGATGTTGAAAAAGTTATTGTCCGTTTCGGTACAGAAAAGGGCAGCTTCATGGTGGAGTTAGATCTGGAAAAATAATATTCCATTGCTGCTTCTCGTATTACCTTGAAGTAACCTTTAAATGCCAGGCTTGCAGCGTTGCCATTTCGTAAGATATGTTTTACTGTTCTTGATATCTTACGAAGTGGCTGCCATTAAGGAACTCTGTAGGCTGAGACTGGCAGTATTTTTTTTATTTTGAATAAGTGGATTATTTTTTATGAATGTAGGTCAGGCAATAATAGACGGAACAGAAGAAGTTTTTACTACTATGCTAATGGTAGAGCTTGAGACTGGTGTGCCAGTACAAGGATCTGGCGGAGAAGTGGACTCCAATATAACGAGTATGCTCGGGCTTGGTGGAGCAGATATCAGAGGGATGCTGGCAGTGCATTGTCCTGAGATAGTTGCTAAAGATATTACAGGCACGTTTCTTGGGATGGAGGTGGAGGAGCTTGACGATGATGTCAAAGATGCCATCGGTGAGATTGCTAATATGATAGCTGGTAATCTTAAAATTTTCTTCCAGGAACATGATAAGAATATTGAACTTGCAATTCCCACAACTGTAGTCGGTAAATCGTTTAGAACTGCCGGAATGTCTAAAGCAGAAAGGGTGGCCGTTCCATTTACCATGAATGGAGCAACCTTTCTTGTCGAATTAAAGTATATGGATGTTGTCTGAGGAGTTGTTCAGTAATCAATCTAATAGTATACCAAGCTCATCCTGGAATAATTAAACTGATTTGCTTTCCATTACTGTTAATAGTCTCTGAAGGCTACCTTGAACAAGCCCCTTAAGTAATTACCCGGGATTGTCGATACTATATTAGTAAGCGTGTTTTTGTGAGCATAATTTTGTAATTCAATTTATCTTAAATATCCATGGCATCTGAAAAAACAAAAAAGAAAATTGATAAAATCCTCCAACTTGTTCAGGAGCGATTGGGCGATGAAGTTGGAGGCCTGATGGGGGCCACCCTTGTTGCCTCTGACTTCAAAGCCAAGCTTGTCTCCAAAGAAGATTTTTTTGAAGAGCCTTCAGGAAAAGTAGTCTTTTCCGAGATGGAATTAAGCGGTGAACTTGAAGGGATGGGGGGGCTGGTTCTTGGGGTTAAGGACGCAGTTCGTCTCGGCGGAACCCTTATTATGCTCCCTGAGAACGAACTTGAAGAATGCGTCACATCCGAGGACTATAGCGATGAAATTGCAGATTCCTATGGAGAGATAGCCAATCTTATCGCTGGTGCATACACCTCTACTTTTGAGGAGATGTATTCCAAGACTTTTCGTTTTATTCGGAAGACCACAGAAGTTATCGCACCCATGAAAGTGGAGATCGATTCCGATTCTCCTATTCCCAATCAAAATTATTATCAATCTTCAGTCTCGCTGCAATTAAACAGTACTGAAATGGGACGACTGACATTACTGATGCCTGCTGAACCTTTCGGGCTGGATGAACAGATAGTAGAGAAAAAAGCAGTAACTGAAGAGACCGTTCAGGACGAACCCTCATCCCAAGGTGTCGAAGGAGAGGTAACTTCTGAGGAATCAGCAGAGGTCACATCTGCCGAATCAGTAGCTCCTGAAGAAAAAGCGGTGGACCTGAAGAAACAGAAAAAACGAATTAATGCCTGTTTGAAAGAATGTAAAAACCGTATGCAGGATGAGGTTGGTGCGCTTTTGGGTACTGAGGTAATACTCAGCGATCATGCAACCCGTATAGTTACCAAAGAAGATTATTTTATGGACGAGGCTTCAGGAAAGCAGGTTCTGGCTTATATGGATGTTGTTGGAGATGTTGAGGGCAAGTCCTATCTATATGTAGGTCTTAAGGATGCTATCTACATCGGAGGCACATTAATTATGCTTCCACCGGATGAACTTGATAAAGTCGTTCTCGAAGCAGAATTTGGCGATGATAGCGAAGACGCCTATGGTGAAATTGCAAATATTATTTCCGGTGTTTACACGAAGGTTTTTGAGGAATTATATCCTGAAAAAGTCCGTTTTATAAAAACGAGCCTGGAAGAAGTTGTACCCATGAAAGTGGATAGCGAATCGGACGAACCGATGCCGGATGTCCATTATTATATGGCAACCTGTAAGATGAATATTGGGGGCAAGGAACTTGGCAATATGCAGATGTTACTTCCTGCAAAATTGTTTAAACTCGATGGGCTCGTTCAGGATGAAGTCGCTGATGATGCACAAGCTGCTGATGATAAATCCAGCAACACAATTAGTGGAAAAGCTGATGCGTCAGGAGTCGCAGGCGGTGCTGCTGCAGTTGAAGCTGGAGAAGGGGGAGTAAACCCCGAATTTCTTATAGTCTCTAATGATGAGCTGGAATGTTCAAAAATTACAACCTTGCTCAATGAACGAGGTGTTGTCTATAATGTCCTTGATTATAAGGATAATGTCAGTAATTACCTGCCAGGAGAAGTAAAGGCGGTATTCCTTGTCATGAATAGTGTCGATGAACAAGGACTTGGAGCTGCCATCAAGATCAGTGCTGCGAGTTCCCTGCCGCTTCTTGCAGCAGGTCCGGAATGGACACGTACAAAAGTTATCAAAGCTGTAAAGTATGGGGTTGATGATATTATCATCACTCCAGCAAGTGACGATGATATCCTCGAAAAAATTGACTCCCTCCAAGCGCAAAAAGCTGCCTGATTGTTCTCACGTCCCCTTGACTGTCCGCCTGAAGATTCCTATTGTAAGGTTGTCTATAAACACACTTAT
>JAOZLI010000043.1 GCA_029934915.1 Desulfocapsa sp.
ATGTATATTATTGGTATGCTTTAATTTTGGGTGGCAAAATATAAGTATAAATGTTCATGATTACCATCAAAGCTCAGGTAATTGTAAAATCGCAAAGTAGGAGTCCGCCCCTGCGGACGATTTTAGTTGGTATTACACACATTTTTCGTCCGCAGGGGCGGACTCCTACATGAAAATTAAGCCAAAACTGAGTTTCGATGGTAATCATATAAATGTTTGATAGATCAGAAAAATGCAAAGCATATCGAGACAACTCAGAAAAGAAAAACTGATAGCAAGAGATCAGCTTACTGTTGAATATTTAAAAGAAAACAGCAAGAACATATGTGATCGGGTGATGAAGATGACTTCGTTTAAGAAGTCAAAAACGGTTTTCATATATGTTGATTTCAGATCTGAAGTAAAAACCCGCGAACTTATAAGTAAGATGTTTGAAATGGGAAAACGGGTTGTTGTGCCAGTGACATTACTTGAAGAAAGAGACCTGCTTCCTGTGTATATCAATAACCTCACAACCGATCTTGCTCCAGGCTATGCTTCAATTCCGGAACCGGTAAAGGCCATTCGAGAAACGCAAAAAGTCGCATCGGAAACCATCGATCTTATATTTTTGCCAGGCTCAGTTTTTGATGAACGGGGAGGGCGTATGGGGTATGGTGGTGGTTTTTATGATCGTTTTGTATCCGTTAGAGCACCTCAGGCACTCCGGGTGGGTCTTGCCTATGAAATACAGATGGTGGAGCGAGCGCCACTGCACGATCACGATGAATATATGGACAGGGTCATTACAGAAAAACGTGTTATCCATACCACACGGTAATTTAATGGAAAAAAGAGATGCGTAAGACGGCAATATTTAATGATCCTCTATTTGTGTCACATGATCCTGGTTTTGATCATCCTGAGTCACCGGAACGTTTAAGGGTCATTAATGAGGTTTTGCAAAAGGAGCAGGTGAAGGATCACTTTGTTTATCCTGAATTCAGTGCTGCAAAACATGCAATAATCGGTCTGAATCACAGCAAAGATCTTATGAACCGAGTTGCTGAAACAGCCGGAAAGATGTTTGATGCCCTCGATCCTGATACGAAAACATCACCTGATTCCTACGCAGCAGCAATTCTTGCTGTTGGTGCCTTGACAACCGGGGTGGATTTACTTGTAAAAGGGAAGATAGATAACGGTTTTGCTCTGGTTCGTCCTCCCGGGCACCATGCTGAAAAATCACGGTCCATGGGGTTTTGTCTTTTTAATAATGTTGCTGTTGCTGCCCATCACGCTATCACGAATTGTGGCCTGAAACGTGTGATGATTGTGGATTGGGATCTGCACCATGGTAATGGAACGCAGAATTCCTTCTATGAAACGGACAAGGTTTTGTATGTATCCACGCATCAATTTCCTTATTATCCTGGGACTGGAGACGTCCAGGAAACAGGAAAGGGCAAAGGTGAGGGGTATACGGTAAATATTCCCCTTCCCGGATATCAGGGAGATATGGATTATGCAGCTATTTTTAATGATATTATTGTTCCTCTAGGGAAAGAGTATAAGCCTGAGTTAATACTAATATCTTGTGGGTTTGATATCTACAAGGCAGACCCCTTAGGTTTGATGGAAGTTTCAATTGAAGGTTTTGCCTATCTAACCAGGTGTATAGTAGAGTTGGCAGAAGAGGTTTGCAATGGCAGGTTATTGGTCACCCTGGAGGGTGGTTACGATCTTACTGCACAACGGGATGGTGCGCTGGCAGTATTGTCAGAACTCTGTGGCGAGAAGATAGACACTGGGCATCCCACAAACCTGGGAGAAGATCGTGCAGCAGAGCTAGCTCAGGCAAAATCACAACATCCTGCAATTGATCAGGCAATGAGCGTTGCAAAAAGAGTTTGGAAATTGTAAAATTCGATAATCCCCTGTAATAATTTTTTGTAGTCGAGGCTTACTTGGTAGAAACGCAGACAAAAATACTGGTCGCTGATGATGATGACATGGTGCGCACAACTGTTTCGAAAATACTCGAAATGTTTGGGCATGCTGTTACGTCTGTAAGTGATGGAGAGTTTGTAGCAGATATTTTGGATGACTCTTTTGATGTGGTTTTGCTGGATATTAATATGCCGGGGATGGACGGGTTTGAAACCATCAAGGCTATGAAAGGGCTTGAACGGGAGATACCGGTTATCTTTTTAACAGGTGCGGGTTCCATGGATTATGTGGTGAAGGCCATTAATCTGGGGGCCTATGACTTTTTAACAAAACCCATTGAAGATATAGAAATTTTTAACGTTAAGATCCGTCGTGCCATTGAAAAACGGATGTTTGTTCGTCGTGATAAGCGTTACAAAATGCAGTTGGAAGAAGATGTTCGCTTAAAAACGAGGGAGCTAGAAAAAACAAATAAGCTTCTTATGACCTACAGTCATAGTCTCGAGAATGCCACTGTTCAGTTAATGAGTAGTCTCCAGAATGCCATGGAGGAGAAGGATTTCTACACAGCTGGTCATACCATACGGGTTACCGAGTATGCTGTGCTACTTGGGCTTGCCATGCAAATTCCTGAAAATGATCTGGTTATCATTCGTCGTGCTGCTCAGTTTCATGATATTGGAAAACTGGTAATTGATCTCTCGTGCATCCAAAAACCTGGTAAACTCAACGATGAAGAGTGGAAGCTTATCAGGAAACACCCTGAGGTTGGAGCCAATATTATAAAGCCCCTTGGTTTTATGGAGAAAGAGTATTTTATTGTTCGTCACCATCATGAACGAATGGATGGAAAGGGATACCCCGATGGGCTCGGCAGTGACGATCTTGATACCCTGACTAAGATTTTGATTGTGGTGGACAGTTATGATGCCATGACTTCGAGAAGGAATTATCGTCGTAATATGACTATGGAAGAAGCTGTTGCGGAGTTGAAACGGTGTTCAGGAAGTCAATTTGACCCGGACTGTGTTGACGCCTTCGCGGAGGCAATTATTGATTTTAACGCAACAAGTGATGCCTTTTCACAAGAGTATCTTGAAAATTTTAAATTGGTTGGGAGAGTAGAAACAAAATAAATGAATATTACAACCCAAGAAGTAAAGCATGTCGCGGGTCTAGCTAAATTAAATCTTAGTGAAGAAGAATTAGAAAAATTTCCCGGCCAACTGGATACAATTCTTTCCTATGTGGCAAAACTGGATGAACTGGATACCACAGGTATTGCCCCAACCACTCATGCTTTTTCCAAACAAAATGCCTTTCGTGAAGATGAAGTTCAGGATTCCCTGCCTCGGGAGGATGCCCTGGCTAATGGTCCCAATCAAAATGGGGAAGCCTTTGTGGTGCCAAAGATCATTTAACAGACACTTCTGAATAATTACCAAATAATCTTTTTAAAAATATATAGTTACTATAAAAATGAATCCTTATGAATTAAGTATTGCCCAGGCACGTACAGAGCTGGACAAGGGCACGTTGACATCTCGCGAACTGACCACAAGTTGTCTGGATCGTATAAAAGCAGTAGACAGCACCGTTAACTCCTTTCTTCTTGTAACCGAAGAAGAGGCTTTGCAACAGGCAGATATTGCAGATAAACGAATAGCAGAAGGGAATGCTGCACCGTTATCTGGAATTCCCCTGGCCGTGAAAGATCTTCTTTGTACAAAGGGAGTGACCACAACCTGCGGATCAAAAATCCTCGAAAATTTTGTCCCTCCTTACGATGCGACGGTTGTTGAAAAATTAAAGGAGCAGGATGCAGTCCTTGTAGGCAAAGCAAGTATGGATGAATTTGCCATGGGTTCCACTTCAGAAAACTGCGCCTTTGCTGTTCCGGATAACCCCTGGAAAGCGGGATATGTTGCCGGAGGATCATCCGGTGGTTCGGCATCCTCGGTTAGTGCCATGGAGTGCCTTGGTTCCCTTGGTTCGGATACGGGAGGTTCAATCAGACAACCGGCATCTCTTTGCGGTATTGTGGGGATGAAACCCACCTACGGGAGAGTGTCTCGTTATGGTCTCGTGGCCTTTGCATCTTCCCTTGATCAGATTGGTCCCATGAATCGTGATGTGACAGATGCAGCAATGATGATGAATGCTATTTCCGGTTTTGATCCCAGGGATTCCACCTCGGTAAATGAGGATGTTCCTGATTTCACAGCATCGCTCACTAAAGGAATGAAAGGTCTGAAGGTGGGGGTTCCAGCCGAATATTTTACGGATGGTCTGGATGCAGAAGTTGCCAAGGTTGTGGAAAATGGTATTCAGATTTTTAAGGATGCGGGAGCGGAAATCGTGAATATTTCCCTTCCACACACCGAATATTGTGTGGCTGTTTATTATCTGATTGCTCCTGCTGAGGCCAGTTCCAACCTTGCTCGTTATGATGGTGTTGCCTATGGGTATCGTGCTGAGGATCCTGAATCCCTACTGGATATGTACAAAGAAACCAGATCACAGGGCTTTGGTGACGAAGTAAAACGTCGTATTCTGATTGGAACCTATGCTCTTTCTTCCGGGTATTACGACGCCTATTATAAAAAGGCCTCTCAGGTCAGAACGCTTATCCTGCAGGATTTTCAGAAGGCTTACGAATCCTGCGACGTGATTGTTTCACCGGTTACGCCAACACCAGCCTGGAAAAAAGGTGCGCATGGCGATGATCCCCTGGCTTTGTATCTTTCTGATATTTTAACTATTTCTGCAAATCTTGCAGGTATTCCCGGTATTTCTGTGCCAGGAGGTTTTAGCAGTGCAGGGCTGCCCATAGGGATTCAGTTGCAGGGACCACATTTTCGTGAAGACAGCCTTTTTAAAGCTGCTTATAATCTGGAGTGTGGAACCGGAATAGCGAATAAGTGTCCTGAATTATAAACCATCGAGGAAAATACCGTGAAAGTAAAGGTTCCAGAAAATGTAAAGTCCATAGTGCCGTACCCACCTGGAAAACCGATGGATGAACTGGAGCGGGAATATGGTGTTACAAATGCTATCAAACTGGCTTCTAATGAAAATGCCTGGGGTGCATCACCCAAGGCAATAGATGCAATACGTGATACCCTGGCAGAATTACACCGTTATCCCGACGGATCCAATTTTTATCTTGTACAGGCAATTGCTAAAAAGCTGGGATTTTCACCAGATGAGGTGGTTATCGGAAATGGTTCCGATGAAATTATTGAATTTCTGGTTAAAGCGTTTGTGCAAACCGGTGATGAGGTTATTACCAGTCATCCTTCCTTTCTTATGTATCAGAAGGTGGTTCAGGTTCGAGGTGGTGTAAATAAAGTTCTGCCCCTTAAGGAAATGAGCCACGATCTTGATCAGATTCTTGAGACCATTACCGATCGTACCCGACTGATTTTTCTGGATAACCCCAATAATCCCACGGCAACTGTTATTAAGCCTGTTGATTTGTATGCTTTTCTCAGCACTGTTCCCGAACATGTGATCGTCGTACTTGATGAAGCATATATCGATTTTGTGGATTACGACCTGCAGGTGGATATCTATTCTTTGATTAAGAATAGCAAAGATCGATGTGGCGTGGTGTCGCTGCGAACCTTTTCAAAGGCTTATGGGCTGGCCGGAATACGTGTGGGCTATGGCCTGATGAGCGCGGAGGTTGCCGGGTATCTACACAGGGTACGTTCACCGTTTAATGTGAATAAACTTGCACAGGTAGCGGCTCTTGCAGCCCTTCAGGATGTGGATTTTTACAAAAAAACTCTCCAGGGAACTGCGGAGGGGATGGAATGGCTGCAGGAGGTAATTCAATCATCTGGCTGTTTCTGTTATCCGTCTCAGACAAATTTTTTCCTGGTTGATGTGGGAGGGGATGCTACTGCTCTTTACGAAGCAATGTTGTATAAAGGCGTTATTATTCGGTCCATGAAGGCCTATGGATATAGCAATGTGATTCGTATTACCGTGGGAACAATGGAAGAGAATAAGCGTCTTGTCTTGGCTCTGGCCGATTGTCTCCATGAACTTTCCTATGAACCAGGAAGAAAATAACATGCAGGAAATCGTTACCATTGATGGACCATCCGGGGTGGGAAAGTCCACCATCAGCAGAAGGGTGGCGGCAATGTTGTCCTTCACCTATCTTGATACCGGTGCCATGTATCGTGCTGTTGGTTTAAAGCTACAGAACGCTGATGTTGACCTAAGCAACGATAATGATGTGAAGACCTGTTTGCAACAGATATCAATCTCTTTGCAACCCGCTGCCACGGAAGATGATGAGGTGACCGTTATTCTGGATGGGCAGGATGTGAGTCAGGAGATCCGGAGTCCGGAAATGTCCATGGTGGCATCTAAAGTTTCAGCTCATCCCGCAGTTCGTGAAAAACTTACCCGTATGCAGCAGGAAATAGGGTGTAGAGGGTCTATTGTGGCCGAAGGGCGTGATACCGGTACGGTTGTTTTTCCTGAGGCTGCCTGGAAGTTTTACCTGGATGCTGACCCCGAAGAACGTATGCATAGACGTGCCAAGCAGTTGCGGTTACAGGGCAAAGAAGTAGACGAAGAAGAGTTGTTGCAAATGATTATACAGCGTGACCATGATGATCAGACTCGTACAATCGCTCCCTTAAGTAAGGCTGTGGATGCGGTGACTATTGATACCGGTGTGTTAGGAATTGATGATGTGGTGGCGAAAATGGTGGATGTGATTAAAAATAAGCAATAGACAGGCTGTAGGCTGAAGACTTTTAGGAAGGACAAATACACCCATCCTTAACAGCCTAAACGCCTGCAGCCTAAAGACCTTCCTTCATTCCACAATAAAATCAGCTCGTCTGTTCTGTGACCAGTCCAATTCATTCTGACCAATAAACAAAGGCCGTTCTTCACCATAACTGATACTGCGGATGCGTGTTGGGTCTACTCCAAGGTTGATCATGTATTCCTTAACGTTAATGGCACGTCTCTCTCCAAGGGCGAGGTTGTACTCATTTGTGCCGCGTTCATCACAGTTTCCTTCAATAACAATAACTGTAGTTGGGCTGTCCTTCATGTAGGTTGCATTGGATGTTACTATGGCACGCATTTCTTCGCTGCTGATACCAGCCTGGTCAAAATCAAAGTAGACTGGGCTGAAGACGGTTGAAGAACGTCCATGGCTACGTTTGTATTCTTCTGTTTGCTCCATGGCATCTGCACTGTTAATGGAGAGGTTTCCAATTACCTGTCCTCCGGAGTCCATGGACTCTGGGGCGGACAGGCCAGTTTCAGAATAGGCCCCATCGGCCGAAGGGTAATCAATATTGGTGCCTCCACTCATATCTGTTTGTGCAGCAGAAGGTGGATCGTCCAGAGCGACAACATTTTTTTTACTGCATCCAGAGGTTAACAGCACCAGGGAAGCAAGAACAGCGGTGGTGAAAAATGTTGTTTTAAGCACAGGATTCATAGATGGAACCTCAATTGGTGAAATTGAAATAATTGGCGGGAAAAATAGTTTGTGTCTCCATTAGCTTACATTGTAGTCGTATTAAAAAAGACGTCAAGAATTTTTCGCTTGTATCGTTAGGGTTCGCTCAACAAACCCTAACTTGGTGAAAATTAGCTTGCCTCGGTCCATGGAACATGGTACCAAAATTGAGAGATGTTGTTTATTGGTCTGATTTTTAAGGTGTTTTTATCATTGGTGGAGTTTGTCATTTTAATTGCAGGAGGAGATATGCTGAAGAAAATTTTATTGGTTCTGTTAATGTCGGTCTTTGTGAGCAGTTCAGCCATGGCTGAGAAAACGATTACAGTGGCAGTACCCGCCACCGTTCCCCCCATGGCCTTTGTTGATGACCAGGGTCAGCTTGCAGGGTATTCTGTGGATTATATCAATGACGTGGCAAAGGCTGCCGGTTTTACAGTTGTTTTAAAAAATATCCCTTGGAGTGGTATCTTCGCGGGTCTTGTAAGGGGTGATTACGACGCGATTTGTGCTGCTGTCTCCATTACTGAAAACCGAGCAAAGGTCGTTGACTTTACTCTGCCTTATTTTGAAGTACGACATGCTATTGTTGTACCCGTTGCATCGGATGTCAAAAGCCTTACTGATTTGGCAGGGAAGAAAGTCGGAGGGAAACTTGGTTCCATTGGCTATCAAGCCCTTACGCAAGTCTCTGCTATTGAACCTGTTGGGTATGACGAAGTGACTCTATTCATGGAGGCATTAAAAGTGGGTGAGATTGATGGCGCCGTTTATGCTGAACCGATGGTTGCTCATTATATAAAAACCCAGTATTCCGATACACTGAAGATTGCCTCCTTTATTGAGAGTGAGAAAAAGGATATTTATGGAATTGCTGTTAAAAAAGATAACAGTGAAGTATTGGATATGCTGAATAAAGGGATGAAAGCTATAAAAGGTAGCAGCCGTGAAAAGGAACTTCAAAAGAAATGGCTGAGCACTAAATAACGCTTTGGGTTTCCCGTATTCTTATCCGGACATTGCTCTTAGGAGCTTGTCCGGATTTTTTTTTATTTATTCCTCCCCGCCTTTCACCTTATAATCCTTCATGTTTCTTCGAATATCCGCTATTATATGAAGGTTAGTGGATAAGCATTCTCTTTTCTTTCTTGTGGATACGTGCAATGTACAGTAAGTTAAACCGTTTTCTTAAATAGGTCATTGTTCAGTGTGTGTACTTTTAAATTAGCCCTTATGGGGAATGAGCACAGTTATGGTTAAATTCGGAAGCATTTTTGTGGGTCTTTTTGTGTTGGCGGAGTCTGTCGTTGCTTACGCTTCGGATGTACCTCCAGAGGTACCGAAAAGCTGGACTGCCAAAAATAGCGTGCAGTTTGCCCTTCTTAACAGCCCGGACAGTCGTGTGGCCAAGCAGCGTATGGAGATGGCGGCTGCAACGGTTGCCCAGGCCAGATCTGGCTATTATCCCAACGTAGATATTTCAGCACAGTATGGTCAGACAAATAACCCCATGTATTCCTTTGGTAATATTCTTAACCAGGGTGCCTTTACTCCTGATATAAATTTTAATGATCCTGGCCGTACAGATGATTTGATTGTCCGTGCCGGAGTTGAGTATCGCTTTTATAATGGTGGCCGTGATCAGGCGGGAGTTGAAGCAGCAGAAGCTGGATTTGCAGGATCAGGGGCGGATAAAGAAAGTGTGCTTGCTCGTCTTGCCTTTGAAGCAGTGCGCAGTTTTCAGTCCATTGTTCAGGCACAGGAGATGCTTGAAGCCAGAAAAACGTCTCTTGCTGCCATCCAGGCATCTATTGGTGTTGCCAGGGCGCGATATGCTGCTGGTGATCTGTTAACAACTGACCTGTTAAATCTTGAAGTGCAGGAATCTCGTGCCAGTGAAAATTTGATTCTGGCAGAGCACCGGTTGGAGCTTTCAAAAAAAGTATTTTTGAATCTGCTTGGTCTAAAGGATGGAACGGTACAGATTGCTTCCACAGAGGAGTATCTGCAAGAGGTTCCAGCTGAGCGGGGCTATCAAAAGCGTTCGGAACTGCAGAGTCTTATTCATGCAGAAGAGGCGGCTAATGCACGTCTTCGTATGGCACAAGGGGGAAACCTGCCAACCATTGATGGTTTTGCATCCTACCAGTACGAAAAAGGCTGGGTTATGGATGGCAATGGTGACTCGTGGATGGCTGGAGTGAAAGTCAATTATCGACTGTTTGAAGGATATAAGACATCTGCAGACGTTACCAGTGCCATGGCTGCTCTGGCCACCGTCCGGGAAGAACGTAAAAAGGCAGAGCTTGGAATGGACCTGGAAGTAAAACAGGCGGACCTGAATTATCGGCAGTCCATTCAACGTTTACAGGTTACCAGGAAAATGGTGGAACAGGCACGGGAGAGTGCACGTCTAAGCAGGACGCGGTTTAAGGAAGGAGTTATTCTTTCCTCAGACCTGATCGATGTGGAAATGCGTCTCACTGATGCCCTGATGCGGCAAACCGTAGCCAAGGTAAATATCAAAGTGGCATTGGCGGATTTGAGAAGAGCCATGGGGTTGACACAATTTTGCGAAGATACAGAGGTACAATAAAATGAGATGGAATAAGATTCTTATAGGGACTTTGCTTGCGGGTGGAGTGCTGATGATGTTTGCCTGTGAAAAGGAAGAGCACGTTCAGGCGGAGATAATACAATTACCAACAGTGAGTGTAGCAGTACAAAAAGTAAGTGAAAAAACTGCCAGGTCACGTATAGAGGTTGTGGGAACACTCGAAGCCATTGAAAGGGCATCCATTTCGGCCAGAATTGCAGGCCAGATTATAGAATTTCCAGTGGTGCTGGGATCAAAGGTGGTAAAGGGTGATCTGCTTATTAAAATAAGTGCAGGTGAAATTTCTGCAAAACTGCTGCAGGCCGAAGCACAATTATCCCAGGCACGTCGAAACCTGGCCAGAGAAAATAAACTGCAGAAGCAGGGGGCATCCACAGAAGAAACGGTTAAATCCTTAAAGGATGCCACCGCCATTGCAGAAGCAGCATTTAAAGAGGCCAGGACCATGTTGGACTACACCACCATTACAGCACCTTTTGATGGTACCATTACCAACAAAATCGCTAATATTGGAGATCTTGCCTCTCCCGGGAAACTTCTTTTACAAATAGAAAATGGCGATGCATTGCAGGTACTGGCGCAAGTACCTGAAGCCTTGCTCCTGAAAGTAAAGAAAGGAGATTCACTTTCTGTGCAGATTCCTGCAGCTTCTCAAGTCTTGACAGGGGAGGTGGCAGAAGTTGCACCGGCAGCAGATCCCATGTCCCGAACTGCTCCTGTTAAAATTAATATTCCATCCGGCCCCGATCTTCGGGTTGGGCAATTTGCCCGTATCAGCCTTGCGGGAACAGATGAAACAACGCTTATGGTTCCACAAACTGCAGTCCTGGCCAAGGGCCAGATGGATATCATTTTTACGGTTGAAGGAACAGCAAAAACAGCTCGTATGCGTCTTGTGAAAACAGGCGTAGCACACGATGGTGAGATAGAAATTCTTGCTGGGCTAGAGCCCGGGGAAGTTATTGTGGTGTCAGAAATTACTAAACTGCAAGATGGTCAACCTCTGAGCATACGATAGCTATGAAAATTTCAAAACAGGAATTTGAAAATCCCGGTTTTGCCGGAAAGATGGCCGCTGCCTTTGTTGATTCAAAGCTGACTGCTGTAGGCATTATAGCCTCCATGCTTCTAGGAGTTATGGCAATTTACATGTTGCCACGGGAAGAAGAACCTCAAATTAAAGTTCCCATGATTGATGTTATGGTGAGCATGCAGGGAGCGACACCCAAAGAGATTGAAGAGCAGGTTTCCATCCCCATGGAAAAACTTCTCTATGAACTTCCAGGGGTTGAGTATATCTACTCCACCTCCATGTCTGGACAAAGTCTTCTGGTTGTCCGGTTTTATGTGGGGGAAAATCTGGAAAGCTCTATCGTTCGGCTCAACCAGAAACTCGCGACTAATATTGATCGGGTTCCGCATGGTGTTTCTGCTCCCATTATCAAACCGCATATCATTGATGATGTGCCTATCCTGGCGCTTACCTTACATTCTGCTAGCTATGATCACTTTACTCTGCGTCGACTGGCTGCAGAGGTGGATGATGCGGTCAAAAGTATTCATAATGTTGCGGAAACCACTCTTATTGGCGGTACCAGAAGGCAGATCCGTATTCAGTTTGATCCTCTGCTTCTTGCCTCCAGGAATTTGACGGTCTCACAGCTTATTCCGGCCTTACAGCAGGCTAACCGCCAGAGTTTCTGCGGCACAATTCAGGTGATGAACCAGGAAATACTGTTGCAGAGTGGTACGTTCCTGCGCAATAAGAAAGAAATTGGCCGGGTTGTGGTGGGTGTGTATGGTGGCAGTCCTGTGTATCTCGACGAAGTCGCTACAATTTTAGATGGGCCGGAAGAACCTGATAATTACGTTCTTTTTGGTTCCCCAAGTGGACATAATGAAGAGCCTGCTGTTACGCTCTCCATTGCTAAACGACCCGGTTCTAATGCCGTGAGCGTTGTGCATGAAGTTCTTGAAAAGGTCGAGAGTTTAAAAGGGACGTTGATTCCAGCGGATGTTGAAGTAACTGTCACCCGTAATTATGGAGATACAGCAGCAGAAAAATCCAATGAGTTGTTGCTGCATATGGGAATTGCCATATTTGGCGTTGCGGTTTTGATTTTCTTCTTCCTTGGTTGGCGTGAATCTACAGTGGTGATGCTTGCCATCCCCTCGACCCTGGCCCTTACCCTGATGGTTTTTTACCTCTACGGCTATACTCTGAATCGAATAACCCTTTTTGCCCTTATTTTTTCCATTGGAATTCTTGTCGACGATGCCATTGTGGTGGTGGAAAATATTGTTCGTCATATGCGTCTTCCCACAAGCAAAGATAAATCCATTACCACCATTGCGGTGGAGGCGGTGATAGAGGTTGGTAACCCTACAATTCTTGCAACCTGGGCGGTGATAGCGGCTATTCTTCCCATGGCCTTTGTCGGTGGTTTGATGGGGCCCTATATGCGGCCAATTCCCATTGGAGCTACGGCTGCCATGATTTTTTCCGTTATTATTGCCTTTAGTGTCACCCCCTGGGCTTCCGTCAGGATATTAAAAAAGAAAGAAAGTGTCGGGGATGATCTGGATGAAGACCATGCACCAGATGATTTTTTCACTCGTTTGTATCATCGAATCATGGAGCCCTTGCTTCGATCCGGTTTTGCCCGCCTGGTATTTTTTGTAACGATCATCACTATGTTACTAGGTGCCTGCTCAATGGTCTATCTGGGTATGGTCAAAGTAAAGATGCTGCCTTTTGATAACAAAAGTGAATTTCAAGTGATTCTGGATATGCCGGAAGGTTCCACCCTTGAACATACAAACAGGGTGGCACTGGAGATGGCAGAAGTTATCAAGGCTGACCCGACGGTGGTGAATTATCAGATATACACAGGTACTGCATCTCCCTATAATTTTAATGGCCTGGTACGGCATTACTTTATGCGTCAGGGACCGACGGTGGCCGATATTC
>JAOZLI010000240.1 GCA_029934915.1 Desulfocapsa sp.
GAATGATACCGATATTTTCCACCGAGCTATAGGCCAGCAGTTGTTTGATATCCTGATTGGCCAGGGCATAGACCACTCCGAGGATACCTGTCACCATACCGGTTACCAGCACGATCTGTCCGATGAGAGGTGTCGGGGCATCAAGAAGTAGGTACACTCTGAATATTCCGTAAATACCCATCTTGATCATGACTCCGGACATGATGGCTGAAACATGACTTGGTGCGGCCGGATGGGCCTTGGGCAGCCAGATATGCAGTGGAAAAATACCGGCCTTGGAGCCAAAACCAAGGAATGCAAGGATAAAGACCAAAAGTTTTGCCTGTTCGGGAATGGCTGCAAAGTCTGCGAAATTGAAACTTCCGGTATGACGGTAAATCAGGGCAAAGGCAGCAAAAAGAAGCATGGCACCGCCCTGGGCAAAAATAAAATAGATATAGCCCGCCTTACGATTGATTTTGACTTCGTAGTCGTACATCACCAGAAAGAAAGAAGAAAGGCTCATGATCTCCCAGAACAGGAGAAAGGTAATCATGTTGGCAGACACAACGACTAGGGCCATGGATGCCACTAGAATGCTAAAGAAAAAATAGTTACATCCGGCTCGCAGCAGTTTCTTTTCGTTCTCAAGGTAATGGTAGCTGTATAATAGAGCAAGAGGCGGGACAATAAAGATCGGTATCAGAAAAAAAAGTGATACACTGTCAATTTTAAAGGCCAAGGTAAAAATATGCAGCCAGTTATAGCTGACTGCCGCCGTTGCTCCTTGAATTAGTTTCGGTAACGTAAAAATAAGACCAATGCCACAACCAAACGAAGTTATGGCAATTGCCATCTTCTTCATCAGGGTAAATTTCTTGTCAACGAGTAGCCCTGCGGCTCCTCCGGCAAGAATTATGGCTATTGACACAAACAAAGTGTCCATTCATTCTCCTCCTAGAAAATTGTATTGTTGGAACAGCGTGCTTCGCTGGCCAATTAGTACTGCATATTTTACTTGTTAATTAATGCGTCTGATGTTCTTCAACGGTAATTCCAAACCAGTAGGCATTGCTTGCGGCGGGGGATGCTGTCGCAACCTCAGTGTACTCATCCTTTCTCTTCATCATAAAATCCTGCCAGTTCAATGCTTCTTCTCTGGTTTTGAATGGCCCAGCTTCGGTGGATGTTCCTAATCCTTTATACTGAGTTGCTATGTTTTTTTTGGTTGCATCAATGTCCTGAGTAATGCCAATGAGAATTTTCATTCGTAAATCTCCTTATTTATTGGTCGGACTGTCTGTGTAAAGTACAACTGGACAGTTTAATAGTTGTGTGACTTCCTGAAATTTTTTCTGACGAATACCTTTTTTGTGTGGAACTCCTTCGCCTTTCAGGCATAGAATCACACAGAAGATGTTTCGCCTGTTCTTTGCGTAGTCAACGGTTTCTGTTGTGAGTCCCCGGTGGTTTACAAGCTGGATATAGGCGACTGGTTCTTCAGGTTGCAGTGTGCCTATTTGCTCTTTAAAATTCTGGGCTGCTTTATCAGCAGGTTCATGCTTTAGCAGGTGCAGAACCTCCAGAGAGGCATCCATTCTTTTGCTGAGACTGATACCATGCAGAAGCATCTCTGCACGTAAAGGTGAAGAGTTTGATACTAGTAACACTTTCTTATTGCTGATTATTTTCTGGTCCACTCATCTTTCCTGAATAGTATCTTCCTGTTCGTTAACACATTAGTTTTCATCGGCTAATGCATATTATGTGCCACAAATGAAAAACAATTTTAGGTGTAGCCTGGTAAGGAATTGGCATGTAACTGCTAATGTCAATTTTGTTGCATAATGCAACAAAGGTAAGCTTTACGCCTGCTCGCCCCTTTAAAAATAAGCTAAATGCTAAAGGTTGCATGAACGAACACTGCGTTGCAATATGAAACGTAAGGGTGTAGGGTGGTCTCTTATAAGTTGTTTTGACTTTGACAAGCGTATTGGAAATAGAGAGAGGAAATGAATCAACCAACTGGAATCAGACAGAAAATAACATTCTGGTTTTATTTAGTGTTAGTCTTTATGGTAGCTAGTTCGATGATAACCTATTGGATCGTACGGGCGGTGGAGGAAAAACATTTCAACATAGAAAAAGCGGATGTATTTTTGGAAGATATTCTTGAAATACGGCGGATGGAAAAGAATTTTTTACTCTATCATGATCAGCATTCCATGGAGCAGTGGGCGAGCTATGTCGAGGTCACAACGCAGCAACTGAATGTTAATAAAGAACTTTATGTTAGATTGAGTTCCTTGCCTGAAATTATCGAGGTTCAGCAGGCCTTGAAAAATTATAGGGAGATCTTCGCGGAATTTACAGTTTTTAAACCCTATAGCGAGCTGACAGCAGCAAATATTCGTGAACAGGGAAACATACTCACCACCCTTACAGAGGAGTTAATTGTCCGAGAGCATCAGACTATCCATCGTCTTCTAGCTCTTATTAAGAATTCTCTCTTGATTCTGTTACCGTTTCTTGTTCTGGCTTTTAGTTCAGTTGCCGCCCTGCTTGGCAGGGGAATCGTCTCTTCATTAAAACAATTGGAACAACACGCAGCAAGTATTGCCGCAGGTAATTTTGTTGAATTACCCCTTGTGAGTACAAATAAAGAGATCAACAATTTAATTAATGCTTTTAATCAAATGAGTCGGGAATTGAAAAATCGTCAGCAGCAACTCGTTAGATCAGAAAAACTTGCTTCGCTTGGAACCATGCTGGCTGGTGTTGCTCATGAGTTTAATAATCCACTGTCAAATATATCAAGTTCTGCCCAAATTCTGGCCGAGGAACTCGATGGTGATGACGACTCGTTTGTACAAGAACTTGCCTTACAGATAAGTACTGAAACGAAACGGGCCTCAGCCATTGTGAACACCCTGCTAGGGCTGGCACGGGAAGAAAAATTTCATCGTGATTATTACCCGTTGGAATCACTTTGTCAGGAAATATTGGTTTTACTGCGAGGACAAATAACCAAGAATATTCAGATTCAATTAAATATACCAGACGAAATTGAAATTTTTGCGGATAAACAAAAGATTCAACAGGTGTTTATTAATTTATTAAAAAACAGTGCCGATGCCTTAGGTGGTAAAGGAACGATTCGAATTCGGGCCTGGCAGCATCAAACTGGTTTGAAAATAGCCATTAGTGACGATGGTCCTGGCATCCCAAAGCAGTTGCATGAGAAAATTTTTGATCCATTTTTTACAACTAAAGAGACAGGCCAAGGCGCAGGACTCGGCCTTTTTATTGTTCATGATATTATTATTCAGCATGGCGGCCGCATTCGTATTGATAATGGGGGAGGGGGAACGATGTTTATTATTAATTTGCCCGGGGGGGAAGATTCTTGATACCAGACTGTACAATTCTAGTTGTTGATGATGAGGTCGTGGCCTTAAAAAATCTTTGTCATGTCTTGAGGAAAGAGGGGTATCGTGTCACTGCTGCTAAAAGTGGAAAACAGGCCCTTGCCTGTCTGGATAAACAGGAATTTGCCCTCGTACTGACAGATCTGAACATGCCACAGGTTGATGGGATGCAGGTGTTGAAACGTGTTAAAACTGTCTGTCCGCAAACTGAGGTTGTTATGATCACAGGATTCTCCACTGTTGGTACTGCCGTGGAGTCTCTTAAGGCAGGAGCATATCATTATATTGCCAAGCCTTATGGTCTTGATCAAGTGCGTAAGATTGTTCAAGAGGCTACTCAGAAATACTCGTTGATTCAAGAGGTTGAGCAGTTACGGAAAGAGATCGGGGCCGACAGGAAGCAACTGCAAATTGTTACCCATAATCGGGGAATGAAAGGCCTCCTCGACATGGCCAATCTGATTGCCAGTACGGATACCAGTGTTGTGATCAGCGGTGAATCGGGTACTGGAAAGGAATTACTGGCTAAGTATATACATAATTCCAGCCCGCGGCATGACAAAACCATGTTGTCCATAAACTGCGGTGCCTTTAGTGAGGAGTTGTTGACCAATGAACTTTTTGGTCATAGTAAAGGATCTTTTACCGGTGCTGACGAAGATAAAAAGGGGTTGGTGGAGATGGCAAGTGGAGGCACTCTTTTTCTTGATGAAATTACGGAAATGTCGCTGTCCATGCAAGTAAAATTTTTACGGATCCTGC
>JAOZLI010000241.1 GCA_029934915.1 Desulfocapsa sp.
TAGAGACGACTGATGGTTTTCAACAACGATTCAATAAAAAAAGTAAAAAAACTACTCCAGGAAGTTACCAGTATTACAGATGATGAAATTTCCAAATTAGCTTTAAAACATATTAAGAAAAACAAAAAAGAACTGATAAGGATTAACCTGCCTGTTCTAGTAAAAGGAATAAACGCTTTTTTTATGGCGGGTTCTCCAGGTGCCGGTAAAACAGAGTTCGTTCGTATTTCTTTCGATGAAAAAATTAACAGAATAGAAGCGGATAATATACGCAAAACAATCCCCTATTATAAGGGCGATAACAGCAACCTTTTCCAACGAGCAAGCTCTAAAGCTGTTAATATTTTGCTCGACCATTGTTTTAAACACCATCTTCCTTTCGTATTGGATGGAAACTTTGCCGTATTGAAAAATCAAACAGAAAATATCAACCGATGTCTTAATCGTGATTATCAGACGACTATTCTCTTTGTCTACCGAGCACCTGAGCAGGCTCTTGAGTTCACTAAACTACAAGAGGAAAAAGAGGGACGGAAAATATCCGAAAAAGTCTTTGTGAAAAAGTCACTGGGTGCCATTGATACAACCGGACATTTCATTGGTTATGAAGGTCGCGTAAATGTCGACTTTGTTGACCTTGAACGTGACGAAATTATAACGAATATCTCTAGTACCGAATTTGAGTTAAGAACTACTCCTTTAAAGAATTTTTGCATTGCAAAGCTGGAGAATAAATAAACAGGTCGGGTGCACACCCGACCTGCATGACTCATAGCATCTTAAGAAAAGCTTAAGTCCTTCATAGCTTTTAAAAACCTTAACCTTGTAGTATAACCCTGCTACTAATCTACCTCCCGTTCAGAATTTCCAAGGCAGTTGTCTGAAGTAGTACGGATTTTTTACACTATCATCTTTTACAAAATCAAACGATATGACTGATTCTCAATTTTCATCACTCCCTCTTTCCAAGTCAACCCTTCGCAACCTCAAGGAACTTGGGTTTAGTAAAATGACACCTGTGCAGGAAGAGAGCCTTCCGCATATTTTAAATAATAAGGATGTTATTGCACAGGCCAAGACCGGCAGCGGTAAAACAGCAGCTTTTGGAATCGGCCTCCTGCACAAATTGAATGTGAAAAGATTCAGAGTGCAGTCTCTTATTTTATGTCCAACTCGTGAACTGGCTGATCAGGTCGCCAAAGAATTACGTCGACTGGCCCGGGCTACCCATAATGTAAAAATACTCACTCTTTGCGGAGGCGTTGCTTTTGGGCCTCAATACGGATCATTATTGCATGGTGCACATATCATCGTAGGAACTCCCGGACGGGTGTTGCAGCATCTGGATAAAGAATATCTGTCCTTAAAAGATCTCAATACTCTTGTACTTGATGAAGCCGACCGTATGCTCGACATGGGTTTTATCGAACAAATCGATAGAATTATAGCGCATGCTCCGCAAAATAGGCAAACTCTGCTGTTTTCAGCCACCTATCCAAAGAAAATCATTGCGTTAAGTGCTGATATCCAAAAAGACCCTCTTTATATTAAAACTATATCCGGTGAAACGGCCAATAAGATCACAGAATATTTCTATGAAGTGAAAAATGATGATAAACGTTCTCTTCTTATACGAACAATCGCTCATCACAAACCACAAAATGTACTGGTATTTTGTAATACAAAATCAGAAGCACAGGATGTTGCTGACCATATATATAGTGCCGGGATTGATGCTCTTGCGATACATGGTGACCTTGAGCAGTATGAAAGAATCGATGTTCTTGTCCAGTTTGCCAACAGGAGTTGTTCCGTGCTTGTTGCCACCGATGTTGCAGCAAGAGGAATTGATATTAAAGAACTTGAGATGGTGATCAATTACGATATCCCACAGGATATGGAAACCTATACCCACCGTATTGGCAGAACAGGTCGTGCTGGAAAAGAAGGATTAGCAGCCACTCTCTTCAACAAGCGATTTGCCGAGAGGATGATTGCATATCGGAATAAAACACGCAGGTTTGATGACATTAATACTCTGGAGGAAGTTGATGACTTTACCTTAACTCCACCAAACAGCACCCTTGTGTTGGAGGCTGGAAAAAAGGACAAAATGAGACCCGGTGATATCCTTGGAGCACTGACAGGAGACGCTGGTATTGAAGGGAAGTATATCGGGAAGATAGATATTTACGATCGTCAAAGCTACGTTGCCATTGAGAAAGGTATGATAGAAAAAGCCTATTCGTATCTTAAAAATGGAAAGATTAAGGGACGGACATTTCCCGTATGGATATTTGCATAACCTATTGAGCGGATTCATAAAAGAAAAATCTTTCTTAACATATACCCAAATAAAAGTACTACTTAAAGTCAGTATTGTCCGGTTAGATATTTGCAAGAGGGATTAAGGTTTGCTCCAGTCTGCTCCAAGTCATTATCCATTCCTGCGATATTGAACAGCCTCTGCTATATGCGATAATTCAAGGTTCGTTTTATTATCCATATCAGCAATGGTTCTGGCAATTTTCAATATCCGATGATAGGCACGGGCTGAGAGACCCAATTTTTCCACAGATCGTTGCAATAATCGTGTGGACGCAATATCAAGATTACAATATTTTTCAATTTCTTTGACACCCATCTGGGCATTGCAATGAACTTTGCTACTCTTTATAAATCTTTTTTCCTGAATATTCCGACACCTGTCCACTCGACTCTTTATAACTGACGAGGACTCCCCTTTTCGTTTGTCAGTCATATCCGAAAATGGAACCACCCCTACTTCAAGATGCAAATCAATTCTATCCAAAAGCGGGCCTGAAACTTTACTGGAATACCTCTGAATTTGAACAGGAGTACAGTTGCACTCTCTTAACTTGTCGCCATAATAGCCACACGGACAGGGGTTTGAAGCCACTACAAGCACAAAACGTGATGGAAAATCAAGACTCATATTAGCTCTTGTGATCGTCACATCCCCTGCTTCCAAAGGCTGACGCAAAACCTCCAGAACATGTTTTTTAAATTCTGGTAATTCATCAAGAAAAAGGACACCGTTGTGTGCCAGGGAGACTTCTCCGGGTCTTGGGGTACTACCGCCACCAATCAATCCAGCATCTGTTATGGTATGATGGGGGGCACGAAATGGGCGACTGGCGACCAGTGGGGTTTTGGAGGAAATCTTCCCAATAATGGAATAGATTTTCGTGGTCTCCAGAGCTTCTTCAAAACTCATATCAGGCAGTATAGTGGCAAGACGTCTGGCGAGCATGGTCTTACCAGACCCGGGAGGTCCTGCTAAGGAAACATTGTGCCCGCCAGAAGCTGCAATCTCAAGAGCGCGTTTTACATGTTCCTGCCCCTTCACATCCTGAAAATCTACATCATAAACGATACTTGATGAAAGCAGTTCTGCATGACGAGTTTGTTCAGGTTCTATTGCTGTTTCCTTAGCCAGAAACTCCACAACCTGATGCAGTGAAGTAACTCCAAAAACCTCGATCCCACTGACAACAGCAGCTTCCTGCTTATTTTCAACGGGAACCAGAATACCCTTCAAACCTTGATTCTTTGCATCCAGCGTTATGGGCAACACTCCTGAAACACCACGAACAGCGCCATCAAGGGATAGTTCACCAAGTACCGCATATTCTTCAAGTACTTTGGCATCGAACAACTCTGATGCAGCCAGTATTCCAATGGCAATGGGAAGGTCAAAACCAGCACCTGCTTTTTTCACATCGGCAGGTGCAAGATTTACAGTTATTTTTCGAGGTGGAAATTCATAACCTGAATTTTTAATGGCCGCCTTTACTCTATCTTTACTTTCCCGTACACTGGAATCTGGAAGCCCAACGGTATTAAAAGCAGGGAGTCCCAAAGCAAGATCCACCTCAACATCAACGGATAAACCATCAACACCCTGCACGGTGCCACTTCGAACTTTTGCTAACATTAGGTACCTTGCTAAATTGTTCTGAATTAAGGAACGTACACGAAAAAAATGCCAATAAATTTTTGTTCAGTTTATTTCGTTCCCGTTCCTAAACGGCATTAAAATACAGAAAAAGATTTTATTTTCATAATGTTACAGCGGAACTATCCTACATGCACGAAAAATATAAGTCCGTAGCGAACAGCACATTTTACAATTGCTTAG
>JAOZLI010000242.1 GCA_029934915.1 Desulfocapsa sp.
GACAAAGACAAGGAATTTTACGAAATGGCAGATGCCCATATTGCCATAGCCAATGAGCAGGCAAAAAGCATCAACCCCGGCAAGGTTAGTGCCACGATACTGTACAGTGCCGCCAGGTTTAACACCTTCCTGGTTGCCTCCAACTCGGACTCTGCTGATGAATTGGCCTCAAGAAAGGAAGAGGTGTGTAAATATTTAATGGCGGAGTATCAGAAGATGCTGGATGAGCACTTTGCCGATTATACGAAAAATTTTAAAAAATATCTGAGGTAGGTATCGGCTGACAGCCCCCATGTTAGATATAAAAAGATCCTCAACAAAACGAGTTTCTCTCCTACTGACTTTCTTGCTTGTAACAGGAGTGCTATCCACTCTGTGTTCCGCTGCAGAAAAGAGTGCTCCTGAAACCTTCATCAATAGTGTTAACATGAAATTTATCAGGGTACCTTCCGGCATATTTTTCATGGGATCACAGGAGTATGAAGAGGGGAGTTCCAAAGAAAAACCACGCCACAGGGTTCATATTACGGAGCCTTTTTACCTGGGAAAATATGAAGTAACTCAAAAACAATGGTCGGCTGTGATGGGAAAAATGCATCAGAATAATTTCCCTTCGCCAGATCGCCCGGTGGATGAGGTTTCCTGGAATGATGTTCAGGCTTTTATTCAAAAGCTGAACGAAATAGATAAAGAACATTCTTACCGCCTGCCAACAGAAGCAGAATGGGAATATGCTGCCCGAGCCGGCAGTGAAACCCCATACTGCTTCGGCAACGATCCGGATAATAGTCTGCTCAAGCAATATGCATGGTATGAATTGAACTCAGGTAAACAAAGTCACCCGGTTGGTACCCGACACGCCAATGCATGGGGCTTTTATGATATGCACGGGAATGTTGCTGAATGGGTACAGGATTTATATGACAAAAGTTACTATGCCAGAAGCCCGGAAGAGAATCCTGTTGGCCCATTAACAGGAAAAAAAAGGGTTATCAGAGGAGGTTCGTGGATCAATCAGGCCTACTCCTGTCGCTCTGCATTCCGTGGTTACTTTTCTGCAGATTATACTGATTCAGACTTTGGTTTTCGAATTGTAAAAACAATAGACTAAAGCGGGCAAGCCCGCAAGGCCATTAGACTGAAGGTATTTAGGCTATGGACAGCTCTAGCCCTGAATCTTTTTAAAGAGTGTTTTAATTTCACTAATACGTGGCAGCCGCGGGTTTGTAGCCGTGGAATGATCTTCGAAAACCTGTTCACACATCACATCGACTTTACGCGTATATTCATCCACATCAATACCGAGATCACTGATTTTTCGTGCTAATCCCAATTCAGACTGCATGTTTCTAATTTCAGTCACCAGGGACTCAACACTCTGTTCCGGGCTCTTGTGAGGCAGGTCAAGACTTGCAGCAATTTCCTGATACCGCTCATGGGCGACATACGTACTTCCTGGCATTAAAGGATTGTAACGAGTGGGATCTTCCACGCCGTTATATTCAAGAATATGAGGAAGGAGAAGATTTGCCCCCACATCAGGCGAAAGTTTAAAGCAGGAAACCAGGGAATGCATCATGGCCATGCTGATACCCGTTTTGGCATTGCTGCTGGCCATCCCGGCCATTGCCGATGCATTGTACAATTTTTCCACTGCGCCGGTGGGATACCTTTCTGTAACCGCCGGAAGAAGATATTTAAAAACAAGCTGAATTGCATTTATAGCCATGGAATCAGAATAATCGGATGCCAAAGGGGAGACGTAGGCCTCAAGGGCATGGCTGAGAATATTCATACCCGCATAGGCCATCTCCTCAGGATCCTCCCCATAAATAAGGGTGGAATCGACAATACACACAGCTGGAATAAGAGTACAGGACTGCAGGGTTCGTCGCTGGTCTCTACCATCATTAAACAGCGTGACAGAGCCTTTCATTGCACTGCCCACACAGAGTTGGGTCGCAATGGTGATCAGGGTCACCTGCTTCCCTGCACTGTTCTCTGCACAAACGGGAAAATCTCCGCCACTAAAATCTGGAAAGGCTTGCGACGCCGAATCACCTGAATTTTTGTGTAAAAAGTGCATCCCCTTGGCAATATCCATGGTACAGTCATTTCCCACCGCCAAAAGGGCAGTGGGCCTGAACTGCTCCATACACTGCACCCCCAGCTCAACGGTGGATATGTCAGCTACAGTACCGGTATTACAGAACAATTCTATATGAACGGGATGTGCCCTCCCTTGCAAACAGGAGAGAATCGTATCCATGCATTCACTGTCCACCAGTTCTTTCTCCGTCACAATCAGCGTTCGATCCATATTTTTAACAGATTGCAGATGCAAAACAGAATCTGGTGAGTAAAGTACTTTTTCAGGTACCCGCCACTCTCTTTTTCTGATCTTTGGCCTCTGTACCATTTTACGGGAAAGCAAGGTCTCAAGGCAGAGTAGAGCGGTGGCAGGGTTTCCTGTCTGCTTATCCATGGCAGTTGTGAGATTAGCATGAGGAGACACACTAAATTCTCCAAAATCACCATGACTTGCCGGACGATTAATAAGGGCATGGTTAACCTTTATCTTCCCGGAAAATTCCTCCATCAAGTCACGATTCCTGGCGTGAAGAATAGCCGTGTGGCTTGAAGTGGAAAATTCCAGCAGAGCCTCACAAAAGCAGAGCCCTTCATAGGAACTCTCACAAACAAGAACAGAAAGAACCGGGGAATCCTTCGGACGTGAAAGGGGATATAAAGCGCCAATTCCTGTAATTTCAACCAGAATAAGCTTTGTTTCCGAAGGTACTGAAAAACCGGCCATCTCTGCAATACGCACAGCATCACGCCCCGTACATTCAGGATTTGCCATACCGGTAACTGGATCAAATAAAAGTTGTTCCAATTGCTCTTTTTCCTGTTCCTTCACCAGATAACAGGATTTTTGCATCATCAAATCGAGGGTTTGGAAGTACACTTCCCGACTGATAATAACGGTCTGTTCGGCCATAGGCATCAGCCCGTTATCAAAATACCTGGAAGCAACAACGTCCGTCGCTGCCTGCTCAATATCAGCTGTTCGATCAATCAGGCAGGGAGTATTCATTATTCCTGTTCCAAGAATAGGAATATCCGGGAGAGAGTCAGAAGAAAGAGCTGCACTCCCTCCATCCACCAAAACACAGCCTATTTCAGTACTTTGAAGCAGAGTGGATACACCATCTTCACAATCCTGCGGCAGCCACTGAATGGCCTGGGTTGGAGCACCTGCCTCTGTTGCAGCTTCCGATAACAACTTCCCCACTGCAAGGGAGGATTTCCAGACAGATGTCGGAAAAGAAAACACGATGGGATTGCGGCTTTTAACACTGAGTATTGCCTGAAGAATAACAGTAACCACTGAATACGAAGGAGACGGCAAGGCAGCGATTATCCCTATAGGTTCCAATACGGTCTGAATCCCGTCCACACTTGATTCGTAGGCAGTGCCAACTGAGACAATATCACGTAATTTTTGCTCCAGGCCACGGCTGACATGGACAATTTGACTGGATTTGTCTTCAATAATTCCCGCCTCAGTCTCTTCCACTATTAGTCTGGCGAGCTGCAGATGCTGGGATTGGATAACTCTGGCCATATTGCCGACAACACTATCTATCTCTTCCTGGTTTATCTGCAGATAGGAATCAGCAGCAGAGATAGATTGAAAAATTATTTCATCGATACGCTCAGCATCGGTAAGATTTACACTATCGGTATGAAACATTGGATCTACCTTGCACGAAAGTTAACGTGATAAAACTGATTGATTGTAGAGACAAGCTTTTCGGGACGCTTGGAATGGATTATCTGTTTTTTTAGATGCCTTTGTCAAGCTGGGAAATATGTGTTTTGGTGATATTCTCGCCTTAAAATAATGGAGATCATGGATTTGCTGAATAAAATAAGGTGGAAAGGAGACCTATAAAAAAATGAAAATATTTTCATTTTTTTCGCCAAAGAGAATCTTTGTGTTAGATACAAATAACAACAGTAAATGTCCAGAAATAAATATGCCTATCTACCTGTGATAACAATATATATTGTTAAATTACAGCCCATTTCCTGCAAACGAAAATATCACATCCCCTTGTTACTATTATGGAAAGTTTTGTCACAAAACAAGTTATC
>JAOZLI010000571.1 GCA_029934915.1 Desulfocapsa sp.
TCTGCCATTACAGTATCTCCAATTAGACTAAAGAGTAGAAAAAATGTTGCTATGAATGAAATTCCTATTTTATGCATGATTTCTCCATCTGGAAAGGGGGGGGATTGCGAAAATTCGTAATACTTGTCAATGTTGCGTCTATCAATACTAAATTGAAGGAAAAATCCAAGTAGAAAAGTATATAATTGGCAGGATTTTTTTTTTGTTTGTCGGATTTCACACTATAAATTCCGATTCCTGTTGACGCCTGTCTGATTTTTAAGTTTAATATTACGTCTTTTTTTATAGAATTACTGTTTTGTCAGGAGTTGTTGTTTACCCAAGAAGCAAAGTAACTATTCAGCGAGGGCAACAAACTACGTTAACTCTGAACTGTAACTGTTTAGCAGGGTAAGCGTAGACTGCCGTGCTTCAAATTCGTTCATTTTGGACTTTGAAGCATACTAGTGCTATTCGAGAAGGGCAAAATGGACGTAGTTGGAGTGCTGCTGAATAGTTACGAAGCAAAGATAAGGGAAATATATGAAAGCATTGATTGCCCTGGAAGATGGAACCATATTTGAGGGTCGTTCTTTTACCGGATCAGGCGAGGCTGTAGGCGAAATCGTCTTCAATACCTCAATGAGCGGATATCAGGAAATACTTACCGACCCCTCGTATACCGGCCAGATAGTGACCATGACCTACCCTTTGATAGGAAATTATGGAGTGAATAAAGCGGATATGGAATCAGCTTCTGTTCATCCCGGAGCCTTTCTTGTTAAAGAGTACAATGGCTATCCATCCAACTTTCGATCTGAGCAGACTCTTGCAGATTTCTTGAACGAGTATAATGTGCTTGGAGTTGAAGGTTTTGACACCCGTGCCCTTGTACGACATATTCGTACAAAAGGTGCCATGAAAGGTATTGTCTCCACAGTCGATCTGGATCATGAATCACTTGTGGCACGAGCTCGCGAATGGATCGGACTTGTCGGTCAGGATATGGTGAGTAAGGTCACTTGCAAAGAGCCTTATGGCTGGGCTGACAACGCTGTGGCTCCAGGAACTGATTTTACCACAGCCCAGACAGGCATGGAAAATCCACTCAAGATTGTGGCCTTTGATTTTGGCCTGAAATACAATCAATCTCGAA
>JAOZLI010000572.1 GCA_029934915.1 Desulfocapsa sp.
TCAGCAGCAGCGCAGGGTGGTATGCAGGCGAGTTTGGGCAATAGTATCAAAGGTGAGGGTGATAATGAAGATGTGCACTTTGCCGACACTGTAAAAGGGAGCGACTGGGGATGTGACCAGGAAGTAGCAAGAATGTTTGTGACCACAGCACCTAAAGCTATCCGTGAACTTGCAGCCTGGGGTGTACCTTGGAACCGTATCGGTAAAGGTCCTAGAGATGTGATCATCAATGGTGAAAAAGAAACGATCGTGGAGAAAGATGAAGCGCATGGACTCATCAATGCTAGAGATTTTGGAGGAACAAAAAAATGGCGTACCTGTTACACTTCTGATGCTACAGGTCACACAATGCTTTATGCGGTTGCCAATGAAGCAATGAGGCGTGATGTAGAGATACACGATAAAAAAGAGGCTATCTCGATCATCCATGAAAATGGTATCTGTGGCGGTGTTGTGGCAAGAGATCTGATCAGCGGGGAACTGATCGCTTATGTGGCGAGAGGTACGATGATCGCTACAGGAGGATATGGACGTATCTACAAACAGTCCACCAATGCGATCATTTGTAAAGGTGTTGGTGTGGCTATAGCACTGGAAACGGGTATTGTTCAATTGGGTAATATGGAAGCAGTACAGTTCCACCCTACACCGATCGTACCTTCAGGTATTTTGCTGACAGAAGGATGCCGTGGTGATGGCGGTGTACTTCGTGACAAAGATGGAAATAGATTCATGCCAGACTATGAACCGGAGAAAAAAGAACTTGCGTCACGTGATGTTGTAAGTCGCCGTATGATCGAACATATTCGTAAAGGAAAAGGAGTACCGTCACCGTATGGTGACCACCTTTGGTTGGATATTTCTATTCTCGGAAGAGAACACATTGAAAAAAATCTGCATGATGTGCAGGATATCTCGAAGACCTTTAACGGTATAGATCCCGCAGATGAGGGAGAAAAAGGCTGGATGCCTGTATTACCTATGCAGCACTACTCTATGGGTGGTATCCGTGTAAAACCAAATGGAGAAAGTTCGGAAATGAAAGGGCTTTTCTGTTCAGGCGAAGCAGCGTGTTGGGACCTGCACGGCTTTAACAGACTGGGAGGAAATTCCGTGAGTGAAGCAGTGGTCGCAG
>JAOZLI010000243.1 GCA_029934915.1 Desulfocapsa sp.
TTTTTATAAATAACGAAGAGTTTGGACAAAAGGGCATTCTCGGACAAGCTCCTAGGAAAATGAGCCCGACACCAGAAGAAGCTGTCGGGCTGCTCAATTTGAAGGGTTTATTGTTGAAAGCTCAAAAGTTAATCTGTTATTTCATTCGTCAGGAAATTAACCGCTTCTTTATCAATCAATCCATATTCCACTGAGAGCAGTACCTCTGTTTTTTTGTCGGCAAACCACCAGCGTCGACAGGGCTTTCCGTCAATAAAAAGTGAAATCCTGTTGGTGATAGCAATAAGTCCCTGCTTTTTCGCTAGCTTAGTAATATTCTTTCCCTGTTTCTTGAAATCTTTTGCAGAATGTACACAAATCGTCTGTAGTTTCTTGGCCATAAAAACCTCCTCATGTGCGATTGTAGGATATCCCTGAAAACAACTACTGTAATTAGTTAGTTGCCCGCTGTAGAAATAAAAAAACTTTCTTTCTTCTTTATTATACACCACAAATTGTATATCTGGAAATGTTTATCATGGATTGATTGTATGCATTGAGGCATCGTAATGGGAGGGTGTTAAATAGTGTGACAATATCTTGCATATACCCAATGAAAAACGTACACTTTTTTGAAGAGTTAAATCATTCAAGAGACTCTTGGTTACTTTACATACTATTCATTACAAATTGTACAGCATGAGACAAAACAAATGATATCCGCATTACGGCACCTTTTTTTCATTATTGGTCTTAGTCTTACAAGTCTACCAGCTCAAGCCAGGGATGATCTCGAAAAGGTTTCTCTTCAACTTGACTGGGTGTACCAATACGAATACGCCGGTTTTATTGCAGCCAAAGAGAAAGGATATTACAGCGAAGTTGGTCTGGATGTTGAGCTCAAAGAATATCATTCTGGAATTGACATAATAGATGAGGTGATGTCACACAGGGTCAATTATGGAATAAATAATACCAGTATTATTATTAACAAAACCGGAGTAGTCCCAATTGCTCTTTTAGCAACCTATATGCAGCATTCTCCTTTGATTTTTGTCAGCTCAGTAGATATTACAAACTCACATGATTTTTTAGGAAAAAGAATAATGGGGACATCAGATGAGCTAAAACATAGGGTTTTTTGGATACAATATGCAAATGTTACTCGCTATGCTACTGCGGCATTATCATTCTGGACATTGATTATTTTAAGAAAGTCAATGACAGATGGGGGCATCAAATGGGTGATAAGATATTGATAGAGTTTGCCGATATTCTCAGAACTAATACCAGGTTAACCGACATCGTCAGTCGATGGGGTGGTGAAGAATTTTTAATAATATGTCCACACAGTAACGCCCAGCAAACAAGATTATTGGCCAAGAAGTTATTGGAAGCAATCCGTGTTTATAAATATAGTCATGGCCAGAAAATGACAGCAAGTTGCGGTGTCGGTTCTCTGAATCCCACGATCTCAATTGATGAAAGTATTGAGATCGTTGACGCAGCCTTATATCAAGCCAAAAAATCTGGTAGAGATCGAATAAATTGCCAGGTAAAGAAGGCTCCTTGTTGAGTGTCCCCCTCTTGAGGAAACACTCATCCGGGAGCGGTTATGATTTTTCTGCAAGTTTAGCCTGCAAGAGATCCCCAAGAGTACCAAAAGAGCCAGACTTTTTCTGCGTATTTTTCTGGAAATCTTTTACCAGCATGTCCTCTTTTTTCTGGTCATCCTCAGGGCTTTCATAATCAGAGGGCGCAAGGCTTATTCGCTTTTCAACGGTATCTACACTCTCTACTTGCACTTCCAGTTCCTGCCCTTCTTCAAGAACTTCACGAGGATGATTAATGCGTCGCCCTTTACCGAGTTTTGAAATATGAACAAGGCCGTCCACGCCGGGTTCGAGGTTGACAAAGGCACCAAAGGGGGCCAGACGAACAACGGTTCCGGTGATGATTTGACCGCTGCTTAAGTTTGCTGCTGCAGTATCCCAGGGATCATCCAGTGTTTCTTTAATGCTGAGTGTTATTCGGTCACTGTCCCAATCGAGTTTTTTCACAAGGACGCTTATTTTTTGATCAACAGTATAATAGTCGTTGATGTTTTCCACACGGCTCCAGCCAATTTCTGAAATGGGAACCAGGCCATCAACCCCGCCAATATCAACAAAGGCACCAAAATCACGAATGGAAGTGATTACTCCTATAACCGTCTGGCCTTCTGCCAGTGTCTCTTTTAATGCTTCACGCTGTTCTTCACGTTCGGCTTCAAGGATAGCACGAGCAGAGACGACGATATTTCTGCCATTCTCTTCGTAACGGGTAATCAGAAAGTTCAGTTTTTTCTCAAGATATTCGGCTGCGGCATCTTCAACGCGTCTCAGTCCCATCTGCGAATAGGGGCAAAAGGCTCGGATGGAGCCACCCAGGGTGATTTCGAAACCACCTTTAATTTCTTCTTTAACGGTTCCTTCCACAGGGATTGCACTGCGGAAGGCTTCTTCCAGGTGCTCAGTGTTCTTGCCGGAACCGATGGAAACGGTGAAGAGTTGTTCGCCGTTCTTTGATTGAAGATAGTAGACTTCTACGGTGTCTCCCTCCACAGCAGTTATTTCATTCTCGTCATTTCTCAGTTCTGCTGCGTTGAGTACCCCTTCGCTTTTTCCGCCACTGTCCAAAAATATGGATTCACCGCTAATACCCACGATGGTGGCTTTGATTTTTTCACCGCGTTTAAGGCGACGTACGGATTTTGATTCGCTTTCCTGAAAAAGTGCTGCAAAGCTGTCACTGTCTTGGGCCATGGTAGTTCCTGTGGTCTTATGGTTGTGGTTGCTGTGAAAATTCGCCTCACTATAGCATGTATATTTGCTATTGGAAGGGAGAAATTATAGTCCCTTAATGGCAAGGGCCAGAAATTGATTATCTTCAGCAAAAAGGAGCTTTTTCCGGGTGAGATCTTGGAGGAATGTTAGTAATACTGCTTCCATAACCTTTGGAAATTCCTCTGCTAAGTTGTCTAATGATCTGATACTTCTGCAAAAGAGATAAATTTTTCTGGACGTTCCCTGCAATCTGTGACGAAGAGGGGCACCATCCGGCTGTTCCTGACGAATAAGAAGAAATGAGCCACCGTCACGGTAGCTGAGCAATGCCTGTTTCCCTGGATGTTTATCGTGAAAATCCCGCCATTGCTGTATTTTCCTGTGTACCGGTTTCCAGAGTTTCTTCTGTTGCAGGCGATCCCCCCGATATCCCTTTGTCAGCATGGTCAGCTTCTTTAAGAGTTCCGGTGGAAAGAGTTGTCTGTTTTTTTGGTGCCCAGTGATAGCAGTGATTCCGAAGTCTGAAGGATTCTTGGCCACCGGAGAGCCATGACCAAGGAAGAAAGAGGCACTGGACAGGGGAGAAAAGGGAAGCACAAATTCGAGGTTATGGAGGGTTTCTGTTACTTCTTCTTCTGTGCTTCCAGGAAACTCACAGATAAGATTACCATCCAATGTTATTCCGGCTTCTGCACTTTGCCGCATGGCAGCGATATTCTCAATACAGGTGGTACCCTTATTCATTTTCTTCAGTAAATTTGTGGAAAGTGATTCGATGCCGACCTGGATAGTTGTCAGTCCTCCTTTGCGATAGGCGGGCATGGTTTTACGATTTGTGATTACTCGCAGTTCTGCAAAGAAATCATAATCTGTTTTTTCGCTGCTGAGTTCTGCAAAAAAAAGATCAGTTTCTTTGGGGGGCAGGGCATTATCCGTAAAACAGAAATCCAGACACTGATATTGCGTGGCCTGCTGTTTTACTTCCTCTAACATCCTGGCTGCTGATTTCCAACGATAGCCTTGCCACTGCAGGTTCAGGTTGCAGAATTTACATTTATTCCACCAACAGCCCCTGGAGAATTCTAGTGGTAGCACAGGGATAAAGTTATTTGCTGGAAAACTTTGTCGCATCTCCTCGAAGTACGGTGAGTAGTTTGGAGTCGGCAGGGAGTTAAGATTTGATATTCCCTTGGGGCATGTTTGTTTTTGTCTGGTATCTTTAGTGCTGATGTTTGCAGGCAGTGATGTCTTACCTGTACCGGAGGTGATATGTTGGCAGAGTTGTAAAAGTGTCTCTTCTCCTTCACCGTTAATCACATAATCAATCTGAT
>JAOZLI010000573.1 GCA_029934915.1 Desulfocapsa sp.
AGATGGGAAAACATCTTGTTCTGGCAGGGGGAGGTCATGCCCATATGGTCACCATGGCCAATATCCATGTCCTGCGTGATCTTGGTCATCAGGTCACTGTGATTGGGCCTTCCGACTACCACTACTATTCCGGCATGGGGCCAGGAATGCTGGGAAGCGGCTATGAGCCCGACGATATCCGCTTTGCCACCCGAAAAAAGGTGGAAGAACAGGGAGGTGTTTTTCTCCGGGATAGTATTACCGGAGTGGATCCTGTTGCCCGTGAACTGCGTCTGGAATCGGGCAAAGTTGTCGGCTATGATGTTGTTTCTTTTAACACCGGCAGCCATATTAATCTTCCGGTGATAGAAGGGAGCACTAAACAGATTTACACGGTTAAACCCATAGAACGTCTTTATCAGGCAAAGACAGAAATAGAGGCTTTAGCCAAACGACAACCGGTTACCGTTGCAGTTGTCGGAGGAGGACCGGCAGGGGCAGAAACTGCAGGGAATGTGGCTCATCTTCTGAACAGTTGTTCCACTGCTTCCAAGGTCATTCTTTTTGCGGGGCGTTCTCTGCTCAGCCGTTTCCCTAAAGGGGTGCGTGACAGCAGCCGCAAACTCCTGCAAAAAAACGGGGTGAACATTCAGGAAGAAGGGCATCTGCTGACAATACGAGACAAGCATCTGGCCTTTGACTCAGGGACTGAAGTGCATGCTGATTTTATTATTTTGGCAACCGGAGTCCACCCTTCTCCTTTTTTTACAGAAGCAGGACTGCAAACCGGCCCGGACGGCGGTCTGCTGGTAAATCGTTTTTTGCAAAGTCCCGACTACCCCGAAATGTTTGGTGGAGGAGATTGTATCTGGTACAAAGAGCAGCCCCTGGATAAGGTGGGTGTCTATGCAGTTCGAGAAAACCCGGTGCTGTTTCACAATATCAAGGCCACTCTTCAGGGAGAAGTCCTGCAAGCCTTTGACCCTGGCGGTGACTATCTCCTCATTTTCAACCTGGGCAATGGCCAGGGAGTGCTGCGCAAGAAGTGGCTACAACTATCTGGTAGAATTGCCTTTCAGGTAAAAGATTGGATAGATAAGAAATTTATGCTAAAATTTCAATAGAGACCCTACCATCAAA
>JAOZLI010000244.1 GCA_029934915.1 Desulfocapsa sp.
AAAATATAACAGCAATACCAGAAAAGGAAAAATCCATTGACAGAGGCCAAACTTTTTCTTATATAAGCGTGATTACGGTTTTGATTCGTATACATTGACTATAAGGAAGGTTCAGCACCCTTTCACGCTGAATTCTCATAAATATCTTGTTTTACATATTTTTTTACAACGGAGCCCCAAATGATTGAAGTTGAAGTTCGTGGAGATCTTGAGTATGCCATCAGGCAGCTGAAAAAGAAATTGCAGATTGATGGTATCAAACGTGAACTGAAACGTCGCGAGTGTTACGAGAAGCCCAGCGTAAAAAAACGTCGTAAACAAGCTGAAGCTCGTCGTAAGCTGCGCAAATTCAACCGCATCAGACGCGGCTGATTTCCGTTACGCAGTACCCAACGGCAGTATAGTTTTAAACCGCCCGCTGCATTATTTTTTTGCACCGGGCGGTTTTCTTTTTTTTGGAATGGGAGCTGAATTACCATCACCCGCAAACCACTTCCCAAAGAATTCCTCTCAGCAAAAGAACTCTTTCTCCACTACCTGATCACCGAGAAGAGATTTGCAAACAACACCGTCTCAGCCTACGCTGGTGACATTGACCTTTTCTTTTCCTTTCTCGGGCAAAATATGAGGGCAATATACACCCTTGCCCAGATAAACGACAAGTCCATCCAACGATTTTTAAAACAGTGCCGCAGCAGACAAGTCTCCCACCGAAGTAACGCACGAAGAATATCAGCTTTAAAAAGTTTTTTTTCCTACCTGCAGAGACAAAACCTGATTGCAACAAACCCACTCAGCACGATCAGCACACCAAAAACGGGAAGTACCCTGCCAAAAGGGCTATCCATTGAACAGGTAGACAGGCTACTCACGCCCCCTGCAATGAGCACTCCACTCATCAATCGTAATTATGCCATGCTGCAACTTCTTTACTCCACTGGCATGCGAGTCTCGGAGCTCACCACCCTGCCACTCACCGGCATAAATCTTTCAGCCAGCTTTATTCGAGTAACCGGTAAAGGAGACAAAGAACGACTCGTCCCCTTTGGAATTCCGGCACAGGAGGCACTGACAAACTACCTTGATTCTGCCCGCCCACTGATAATGAAGGGAAGACGCAGCAACACCCTGTTTGTCACGAACAGGGGGAAAGGTATGACCAGACTCAGATTCTGGCAAATAATCAAAGAGATCGCTGTTGCTGCCGGAATCAAACAAAACATTTCACCCCACAGCCTGCGCCACTCCTTTGCCACTCACCTGTTGACCCGTGGAGCCGATTTACGTTCTGTACAGATCATGCTTGGCCATTCTGATATCACCACCACCCAGATCTACACCCATGTTGATGAGAAACGACTAAAATCCATTCACCAGAAGTTTCACCCAAGAAGTTGACAGTTTAGCACTGATGGGAGATAGTGAGGATATGAAAGTCATAACCAGCCACCTCAACGCAGACTTTGACAGTCTGGCATCCATGATTGCAGCCCAGAAGCTCTACCCGGGTGCGCTTATGGCTTTTCCTGGCTCCCAGGAAAAAAGCGTCAGACGTTTTATAAGTGAAACATTACAATACCATTACACATTTACCAAACTTGGGCATATCAATATCGACCAGATCGATACACTCATTGTGGTGGATACCAGACAAAAAGAACGCATCGGTGCGTTTGCCCAATGCCTCGATAATCCAGAGATTTCTCTGCAACTCTACGACCACCATCCGAACCAATCCGGCTTGCTCCAGAGTGACACTGAAACAATTAAACAGGTGGGAGCAACAACCACTCTCTTTTGTCAAATTTTCAGGAAAAACAAGATCGCCATAACTCCTGAGGAGGCCACGATCTTTGCCCTTGGCATCTATGAAGATACCGGATCACTCACCCATCTCACCACCACTCCCGACGATCTTATCGCAGCTGCCTGGCTGGTGGAGCAAGGTGCAAAACTTGACGTCATCGCTCAATTTCTTTCCTTTGATCTTACCTCAAGGCAGGTCGCTCTGATCCACGAGCTCACTCAAAATTCGAATAGCTACACAATTTCTGACACAAAAATCATTGTGGCCAGCCTCACCCTTCAGGAATACGAAGATGATTTCGCTCTGGTCGTCCGCCGCGTTATGCTTATTGAAAATCTCAATTGCATGTTTACCCTGGCGTGCATGGAAGGACGCATTTATCTGATAGCAAGATCCCGAATAGCTGAAGTAAACTGTGGCAACATTGCACGGGATTTTAAAGGTGGAGGACATGCGACAGCAGCATCTGCAACCATTCGTAATATGAGCATGATCGAAGCACAGGAAAAATTAATACGCAGCCTGCACAGACATGTGCGTCCTCAGGCTATTGCTAAAGAGATGCTTTCAAGCCCTGTTATTTCCATCCCTCAGCAAACGACCATTGCCGAGGCAAACACACTGCTCACCAGATACAATATCACTGTGCTTCCCGTACTGGCTGATGAAAAAGAGGACTCAAGCGATCCCGTTCAGGTAATCGGCACCATTGCCCGCCGAACTACCGAAAAGGCCATCCACCACGATCTTGGCTCTGCACCGGTGAGCGATTATATGAGCAGCGACATTGAGGTGTTGCCATTAAACGCCACCCTTGCTGATATTGAAGAGCTTATTATAGAACGAAGGCAACGCTTGATTCCTATTATCCACGAAAAAGAATTCGTTGGTGTTATCACCAGAACCGATCTCCTGCAAATGCTGATGGGTGATCCCGGACATACACCTTTGGATCTAAGCAATGATCCGGAAAACCCTTCCCGCAAAAAGAGCAGAAACGTCTTGCAGCTGATGAGTGAAGTACTGGATAAAAAGATGATCAAACTCCTGCAATGCATCGGTGAAGTTGCCGCTTCTTCTGGTTTCAAGGCTTACAGTGTTGGTGGATTTGTTCGGGATCTCCTTTTGAAACAAAAAAACCTGGATCTCGATATCGTGGTGGAGGGAGACGGGATCATTTTTGCAAAAAAACTCGTACAAACCCTGGGTGGCAGAGTAAGAGCTCACGAGCGTTTTATAACAGCAAATATTACCCTGCCGGATGGATTCAAGATCGACGTTGCCACGGCAAGACTTGAATATTATGAATATCCTGCAGCGCTTCCCACGGTGGAACTCTCATCCATCAAACTCGATCTCTTCCGGCGTGATTTTTCCATTAACGGCATGGCCCTGGAACTGCACCCATCTCGATTTGGCACCATTATTGATTTTTTTAACTGTCAGAACGACCTGAAAGACAGGCTCATAAAGGTGCTGCATAATTTGAGCTTCGTGGAAGATCCAAGCCGAATACTGCGCGCCATTCGTTTTGAAAAACGTTTACATTTCAAAATAGCCCGTCACACAGAACGTTTGATTCAAAATGCTGTAAAGATGGGGCTGTTTGGACAGGGCAGCAATCCGAGATTGTTTTCAGAACTACAGCAGATTTTTGCTGAGGAAAACCCGATTCCAGCCATACAGCAATTGGCGGACTATGACCTTGTACAATTTCTCTGGCCGGATCTCAAACCAAACCTCAAAATTGATCGCAGGTTTCAACACATTTTAACCCAGGCTCGCAGAGCCATTTCCTGGTTTCGCCTGCTCTATCTTGAAACAGACGCGGAGCTTTCACCCTGGCGCATATACCTTCTGGCCGTTATGGCACGCTCAAGACCGGCACAACTGGACTCGTTCTGTTCACGATTCCAGATCCATTCAAACAGCTGTAGTGAACTGATTCGAGAAAAACTAGAGATGGAGAACATTGCTGGGAGATGGTACCGGAATTTGCCGACCTGCAATAGTGAAATTCACAACGCACTCGCACCATGTTCCAACGATGCACTGTTGTACCTTATGGCCATCTCCAGAAAAAATGAGATCAAGAAAAATGTTTCGCTTTATGTCACAACACTCAGAAGCTTTCAGCCGCTACTTAATGGTGACGACTTGATACAATTAGGCTTTTTACCAGGAGAACGATTTCGAACAATGTTGTCAGCCTTACTGAATGCACAACTGGACGGCGAGGTAAATGATCGGGAGCAAGCCCTCCATTTTATTACAAACAACTTTCCGCGTTA
>JAOZLI010000245.1 GCA_029934915.1 Desulfocapsa sp.
CAAACCTATAACATATTTTTCATTCTTAAACACATTTTAGCGCCTAAACATGCAACTAAACTATCCAAACGATCTCCCTATAGTATCCTACCGGAAAGAGTTCCTCGACCTGTTACAAAAACATCAGGTAATCATAGTCTCCGGTGAAACTGGCTCTGGTAAAACCACGCAACTTCCTAAATTTTGTTTAGAAACCTATGCAAACGAAAAGTTCCTCATTGGCTGCACCCAGCCAAGACGAGTAGCAGCAACCTCAGTTTCTGCCCGTGTAGCCACAGAGTTACGGGAACACAGCCGTCTGGTGGGCTATAAAATTAGATTCCACGACAGGACGAATAAAAAAGACACCAGAATCAAATTTATGACAGACGGTGTACTGCTGGCAGAAACCAGACAGGACCCAAAACTGAAGAAATATGGCGTAATCATAATAGATGAAGCCCACGAAAGAAGCCTGAATATAGATTTTTTACTAGGTTACCTGAAAAAGCTCCTCCCTGCCCGACCAGACCTGAAACTTATCATCACCTCCGCCACCATCGACACAAAAATATTCGCAAAACATTTTGATGACGCGCCCATTCTTGAGGTGGAAGGACGTAGTTACCCTGTGGAAGTTCAATATCAAGAGCCACTAGAAGATGAAAGCGAGGAACGCTCTTACGTGGACCAATGCGTGGAAAGCCTCATACAACTTCACCGCAGCTACCCACCTGAAGACACGCTTGTTTTCCTGCCTACTGAAAAAGATATCCGTGAATGTTGTAGTCTTCTTGAAAACAAACTGAGCAATGCCCTGATCCTTCCCATGTTTGGCAGACTGCAATCCGCAGATCAGAAAAAGATATTCAAATCCTCGCCAAAAACAAAAATAATAGTCGCCACCAATGTTGCAGAAACATCGATTACCGTTCCAGGTATCAGGTATGTAATCGATTCCGGACTTGCAAGAATATCGCAGTATAATGTCAGGGCCAGAACCACAAGCCTTCCCATCACCAGAATTTCAAAGGCAAGTGCAGACCAACGCAAAGGACGTTGCGGACGTATTGGACCAGGCTTGTGTATCAGGCTCTATTCTGAAGAAGATTACCTGGCAAGAGATCAATACACCTTACCAGAAATAAAGCGTTCTAATCTGGCCGACGTCATCTTACAGATGATCTCTATGAACCTTGGCTCTCCCCTGGAATTCCCCTTTCTTGAGCCACCACATCCAGGAGCCATTCGGGATGGCTTTGCACTGCTGCAGGAGCTTGGTGCCTTACAGGAAGACAATCAACTGAATGAAATTGGTCGCCTTATGGCGCGCCTTCCCATCGATCCGCCAATATCCAGAATATTAATTGCCGCACGAGAAAACAACTGCGTACGTGAAATAAAAGTTATAGCCCCTGCCCTTGCCATTCAGGATCCACGTGTACGGCCTGCTGAAAAAGAATCCCAGGCAGATGCCGCTCATAAAATATTCGCCCATGAACATTCAGATTTCCTGGCTTTGTTAAAGATATGGGATCTATTTCATGATGTAAAGGCACAAGGGCTTTCCTGGGGACGCCTAAAAAAATTCTGCAAAAGTCATTATCTCTCCTTCCAGCGCATGCGTGAATGGATTGATCTGCATGACCAGCTAAACCGTATCCTTGATAGAGAAAAAGGTTTTATTGCCAATAAAAAAGCAGCCCCTTACCCTGCTGTGCATAAGAGTTTATGTACAGGTTTCTTACGAAATATTGGTCTCAAAAAAGAAAAGGAGAAAAAACTCTATCAAGGAGCAGGCGGAAAAGAATTTATGATTTTTCCAGGTTCACATCAATTCCATAGTGCCGGAAAATGGATTATTGGGGCCACATTTCTGGAAACAAATCGTTTATACGCTCTCACCGTCGCCAATATCGATGAAAAATGGCTTATTGAAACTGGAGATCATCTGTGTCGACGATCCTGGTCAAATCCCCGCTGGAGTAAAAAAAGCGGCCAGGTGATAGCCGATGAGAAGATAACACTGTTTGGTTTAATTATAACAGCGGACAAAAAAGTCAACTTTGGCAGAACCAAACCAGCCAACCAATTGGAAGCACGACAGATTTTTATTCAACATGCACTTTTAGAGAATGAATTAAACGGTGATTACCCATTTCTCACCAATAATTTAAAACTTCTCACTCACTGGCAAAAGACTGAAGAACGTCTCCGTAAACGTGACCTGGTTGTGGACGATACAACTCTTCATCTCTTTTACGATCAACGCCTACCGAAGTCTGTCTATGACAAATTTACGCTCAATCGTTTTCTGCGTGGCAAAAAAGATCATACATTTCTACAGATGGAGGAAAAGGATATCCTCGGCAGAAAACCTGAAGATAGAGAATTACAGGATTTTCCTCAGCAGCTTCGCTTTGGCACGCGTAAGCTTCGACTACAATATAATCTGGCACCAGGCGAAGAAGATGATGGGGTAACAGTGCGAATCCCATTGGATGATGCGGATAATTTCAGCCAAAATAATTTTGACTGGCTGGTCCCCGGTCTTATTCGTGAGAAAGTGACCCTGCTCCTCAAAGGCCTCCCGAAACGGATCCGCAAACACCTTATCCCCATTAACAACACTGTGGATCTCCTGCTCGATGACTGTGAGCATTACCAGGGTTCTCTCTATCTGGCCCTTGAAAAAGGCATCCTGAAGATGTTTCGTCTACAGGTGAGCCGGGGGGACTGGCCCATGCAGCTGCCAACACATTTGCAGATGCGTTACCTGTTGTTTGATGCTAGCGGCCGAACAGTAGCCACAGGACGAGAACTGCAGGCCCTTAAAAATAAGGTGGATTCGGTTCCTGCAAAAAAAATTAAGCCTCCCAAAAAGACACAGCAGAATCTTGAACGCTGGCAAAACAAAATATTCAAAGAGTGGGACTTTGACGGGCTGGAACGCAGAACAGCTATTTTCACAAAGACTAAAGAAGTTGCCGGATACCTGTATCCATGCCTACATGTGGACATAAACAGGGGTGGCGTTTCCATAACATTTGAATCTGACAAACAAAAATCATCACAATTAAATAGTAAAGGTGTACTTTTCCTCTACCAGCTTCATTTTAAAGATCAGTTTAAAAACCTGAAGAAATATTGCCACACCGGACTCTCGGGCCCCTCATCATTCTGGCTTGCAAATTTTCTCGGCAACAGACAGGAGGCCAGCAGCGCACTCCTTCATTTCGTTATGAGCACCCTGTTCACCAAAGATCTTGACTCCATACCGGAAAGAAAAATATACAATCAGGAGATTAAAGAGGTTGAAAAAGCGGGACTCTACAGAAAAGGCCGGGAAATAAGCGACACCGTTATGCTGGTGTTACGCAAACGAAAAGATATGGCTGATCATATCACCCGCTTTGCCGCACTGGCGCAAAAAAGCAAAACCTACAGTAAACCACAGTATCTTGAATATGAAACCCTGGCGGCCGAAATCCTGCCGGCAAATTTTTTACGGCAAAGCAGTCTGCAGGCAATTGAGAACAGCCCACGATACTTTCAGGCATTAATGATTCGAATCGAGCGTGCGCATGTAAGTCTGCAAAAAGACGCCAACAAAGCAGCTCAACTCACCCCACACATGCAAAAACTTGCAAGTTTGCCTGATGATATCACCAACATGCCCCGTGAATGCAGAGAGGCGGTAACATTATACAAATCCATGCTGGAAGAATTCAAGGTGACAGTCTTTGCTCCTGAAATGGGTGGAACCGGAACAGTTTCTGCGAAGAAACTGAAACAACAGTGGCAAACAGTACAGTCTATTTGTCCAATATCAGTTCACCGCTAATACCCAAAAGCGACTGGATAAGTGACTTTATATGGATTGTCTGTGCAACTATTCTATAATATATTATATTAAATCTTCGAGAAGACAACATACATGAATTAAAGTACTTCAAAGTACATACAGGTGAAAACTATGGACATTTTACTCACTGACGACGAAGTTCGGGTGCTTGGCTGTTTAATGGAAAAGGAAATGGCAACACCTGATTACTATCCCCTTTCGCTCAACGCATTGACCAATGCCTGCAACCAGAAATCCAACCGCAACCCTGTTGT
>JAOZLI010000574.1 GCA_029934915.1 Desulfocapsa sp.
TTAACGCTGCCTGTTCAATGGCTTCCAGTTTACGTTCGTTGTTCTGTGCCAGAAGGGTAAAAAGTGCGTTATGTTCTTCAGCATCTGTCAGCTCAAGGGTAATACAATCACGGCCACAGGCCTTTAATGCTGCGAGACGTTTATATCCATCTATCAGGATATATCTCTCTTGTTCTGATATGGCCAGAACTGGAACTATTTGTCCGTATGCCTGGATGGAATTCGTTAGTTTTACCAGTATTTTATCGTTTTTAATCCTGGTGTGGCTGTAACGAAGATCCAGTAAATGGGTATCCACTTCTTTGATTTGATTTCTGGTTTCCATGATCCTGTTGTACCAGGAAATCTGCCGGGATCCTATCTAGTCCTACCTTGCAATCAGCGCAAAATGTAACTTATCCATCTGCAATTGCAGTGATTTCTACAATACACTCGTCTGGAGTTGCAATCATGTCAGGATGGATTGGAATTATCTTGTATCTTCCTGTTACTATAGGATTTACTGGAACTGACTCGTCTGGAGTTGCAATCACTGGTTCAGGTGGGTCTTTTAGCCGTTTTTGATTTCTAATCCTTTGTTTCTCACGGTTCGTTTGAGTATAAGCAGGGTGACGAACACGATATTCCTTCCAGTAATTGGGGTTTTTTTCTTTCCTCTTCTCTTGCGCAGCTTGTTTGTACTCACGGTAATCGGGGTCAGTGGCAAACTTCTTTCTGTTCCATTTGTTTTTTCTTACCTGCTGGCATGCTTTTCTTGAACAATAAACTTGTCCGGGAACCTGTGGACAGGGAGTAAAAAGGACACCACAGCCTATGTTCTGACATCGCTTATGATTTTTCATTCGGCCATCTCCTAAATCTGAAATCGATTAAAGAAATATGCTGAAATTAGAATTTTAAGGGAACAGATCTTTTTAGAGGAAGAAAAAGAAGATGCGGAGAGGTGGGTCAGTTTATGTTAGCACAGGTGGGTCAATTCTGATTAGCGTTGAAGGTGAAAGTCGTGAGGCTAGAAACCCCTCCGGGAATTCCACCCGGTTAAGCTTACATTTCGCACCAAAAAAAATAAAATTTTGACTTTTCACAAAACATCTAAAATTCAACCTGTTATCTGTT
>JAOZLI010000246.1:0-1987 GCA_029934915.1 Desulfocapsa sp.
CATGAAGTTAAAACCATAACTTGCTGTTGTTCTTTTCTTCATGGTCTTCATGCTCTTCATGGTTGAACAGGTTTTCACGAATCCATCAATAGTAGCCAAAGGAAAACAGATGCACCAAAACGGATACATCGGTCGCAAAATGCGAATCCCAGAATTACAGCCAAAACCAGCAATCATCATTGCAGCTTTTGGCACATCAAGTCGGGCCAAGGCTCCCCTTGCAATATTCCAGACAGCTCTTGAAAAACGATTCCCGGATCATGAAATATTCTGGGCCTATACATCTGAAATTCTTTGTCGAAAATTGAATCTGCCCGGAGTGAAAGAAACACTGGCCAAGGTTGAAGCTGCAGGATATCGTAAGGCAGTGGTGCAGCCATTACATATTTTTCCAGGAACTGAATATCAACAACTGGCCGAAACCTGCGAGTATTTCCCTGGATTACGGGTCGTTTTAAGTGAAACGCTTCTGCATCGCTGGGAGTTTGTCAATAAAAGCCTGGACGTGGTTGAAAAAGATTTCCTGGCCGCCCATGATGGCCTGAACATCCTTGGCCTGCATGGCACACCACTCACCGCCGACCCGGTTAATATCGTCTATCTTGGTCTGGAAAAACTCGTGGCCGACCGCTACCCCAATGTCCTCACTGCATCCATGGAGGGGATTCCTGATTTTGAAGCTGTACTGGCAATGATCAAACGAAACAACCTGATTGAACAGTTCAACAGGGTACGTATCATTCCCATGATCTATATGGCCGGCATGCACGCTGAACGTGATTTGCTGGGAGAGTCAGAAAGTTGGCGAACGCATCTTGGAGAGATAGGATTTTCGGTGGATTGTCCCATGGTAGAATATGAGAAAAAAACATATTTCAAAGGACTTGCCTACTACCCCGAACTCATCTCTTTCTTTATGGATCGCCTGCAACGCAGCCTTACACTTGCTGAACTATACTGATCATGCCAAAATATCTATTTCTTTACCTCCTCTTCTTTTGTCTCAACTCGACGGCTTCAGCAAGCGACTATCCACAGCGTATCGTTTCCTTAGGCCCGATTAATACCGAAAATGTATTCCTGTTAGGGGCAGGAGACAAACTTGTCGCCAACACCCACTATTGCGTACGACCAGAAGCTGCAAAGACAAAAGAAAAGATCGGCTCGGTGATGCAGTTTTCCATAGAGAAAATCATAGGCATGCACCCCGATCTTGTTCTTGCCACAGGACTTACCCGCCCGCAACAGGTGAAACAATTACAGGCAGCAGGAATCAAAGTTATTCATGTGACCCAACCCCGTTCCTTTGAGGAAATATGTACGCAGTTTTTATTTCTTGGTGAGCTATTAGGTCTTGAGGAGCGGGCGCAAAAGATTATTGCGGAAGCAAAGGAGCAGGTTGCTGCGGTACAAAAGCAGGTCACTGATCTGCCAAAGCGAAAGGTATTTCTGCAGGTGGGCACCCAACCCCTTTTTGCCTCTGTCTCATCCTCCTTTACCAATGATTTTATTGTGCTGGCAGGAGGGTTAAATATTGCTGCAAAGCTTGAACGGGGCACTACCAATTATGAACAGGTGATTACCGAAAACCCCGATGTGATCATCATCGCCATTATGGGCTCCGAATCCGGGATTGCATCCGCCGAGCAACAGAAATGGCTCAATATTCCAGTGATCAACGCAACGCGACACAAACAGATATTTATCATTGATCCAGACATTGCCTGCAGTCCATCACCCGCGACCTTTGCAAGCACCCTTGCACTCGTAGCCAGCCTTATTCACCCGAAACTGCGAGCACAAGCTCAACCATGAACAGTTACGAACTCTTCCAGAGCGGTGGGCCTGTCATGTGGCCCCTGTTGGTATGTTCAATCACCGTGCTCACTGTGGTTCTTGAACGATCTTTTTTCTGGCTCAGTCTTGGTTCCAAACGAGATCGCAAACTCATGGATTCCATTCTCTCTTTAGCCGAAACAGGCCAGTG
>JAOZLI010000246.1:2087-4091 GCA_029934915.1 Desulfocapsa sp.
GCCAGTGCTGGATACCATGATTACCGTGGCTCCCCTGCTTGGTATTTTCGGCACTGTGCTTGGGATTATCAGCTCCTTTGAAATGCTTGGTACAAGTGGGATTGCAGATCCAAAACTTGTCACATCCGGCATTGCCCAGGCCCTGATCACCACAGCCACCGGGCTTGGCATTGCCATTATTGCCGTTATCCCCTACAACTACTTTAATTCACGAATTAATCACGCCATCCATATCATGGAAAAGTACGCAACCAGCCTTGAAGTAGTCTACAAAAAGCTTGAACGCAAGCCATGAAGATCCGTCGCAGAAGTGTCAAAGCCGCTCGCATCGAAATGATGCCACTGATCGATATCGTTTTTCTGCTACTGGTGTTTTTTATTTACGCCATGCTGTCCATGGCGGTGCATCGCGGGTTACAGCTTGACCTTCCTGAGTCTTCAGAGGCCACCATGAACCTGCAGGAGAAAGAACCTCTTTTTCTCTCCATTGCTCATGGCACAAATGGCATACAAATCAGTATTAACAAGATTCCTGTGACATTGAACGACCTTGCCCTGCAGCTGCAAAGCGTAACAGCGACAAAGACCACTGGTGAGTTACCGGGAATATTGATCTTTGCCGAAGAAGATATCTCTTATCAACAGTTATATATGGTACTGGATGAACTTAAAAAAGGTGGATTTACAGATATTTCTCTGCAGGCAAGCTCGGAGTAATGGATTGTGCGCCCTCTGCTTTTTTCTCTTCTGGCTGCTCTGTGCTTTCACCTGATTTTATTCCGGCTACCAGGCTCGTACACAGTAGATACACTTCCGCAGGTAACAGGCACTGAAACGATCAAAATCAGTTTAACAACTCCTGCTGTCTCAATTCAGCAACAGGAAGTCACAACAACACCTCCGGCAACGATTCCAGAGAAGACAGCTCCCCAAAACATCCCTGCAACACGTCACAAAAAACGTTTTCCACCTGTACAGCCAGAAATTCTTTCTACAACTTCCAACGAAACAGCCCCAGACAATCCGAAACCGGTTGTCACAAAACCACAAGCAGTTCAGGAAAGTACTCGACCAGCCATCGTAAAAGCCAGGCCATTATATCAGCAAAACCCAAAGCCAGCCTATCCAGCCATTGCAAAACGCAGAAACTGGGAGGGGACGACTATTTTGCTGGTTACCATTTCAAAACAGGGAAAAGTAAAACAGGTACGCGTTCTGACAGGAAGTGGTTACAAGATGTTGGATAACGCAGCACTCAGCAGCGTTAGGAAATGGCATTTTTTACCAGGAACAGAAAACGGCAAACCAGTAGCCATGGAAGTGCTGGTTCCTATACATTTTACATTAAGATAGAGTAACAGAAACTACTTTATTGTTTTTTGAATTTGCCCGCACTCTTCTTCCTCACAACCATTCTTGCAATAATACCCAAAACCAGATTCCCAGGTGATACCACCTTTAGGGCATTTTTCAACGTACTCTGCATACTTCACAAGTCGTTCTATAATTGGCTTGGGAACAGAATGTTCCATCTTACAGGCGGCGTCATCCGCTTCTTTACGTTCCACCCCGAGGACATTTACTAAAAAATGTTCCAAAGCAGAATGGCGACTGACAATATCTTCAGCGGCAATCCGTCCACTATCTGTTAAGGTTATCAAATCATAGGGAGCATAATTAACAAGGCCAAACTTGCTAAGGGTACGCAAAGCACCAGTCACCGACGATGCACGCACGTCAAGATACATGGAAATATCTTTGGCCCGAGCAGCCATTTTTTTTGCGGAAATATGATAAATAGCTTCCAGATAATCTTCCTGACTTGCCGTCAAACTACCTTTATCTTTCATAAATCCTCCAGACCCGAATAAATAAATAAAAACTGTAACTATTCAGCTTAACTGTGCTTTGGCTCAGTGTGTAGGTTGCGGTTGAGTGCAGCGAAACCCAACATTGTGGCAGATGTTGGGGTTCGCGGCACCCAACCGCCACCAACAAGGCTCA
>JAOZLI010000575.1 GCA_029934915.1 Desulfocapsa sp.
TAGTGTGATATTTTGAGCAGATGTTTCTTTCGCAATTATCACCTCTTTTCCTTCTGGGTCTTCTAGGTTCCGCCCACTGCCTCGGTATGTGCGGGCCACTGGTACTTATTATCCCGGAAGGAAAGAGTAGGGTTTTATCGCAATTACTCTACAACCTTGGCCGAATCAGCACCTACACCTTGATCGGCGCTTTTTTAGGTCTTTTGGGAGCCGGGATCTCCGAACTTGCCGCACAGGCCGGGAAAGATCCACTTGTTCTCTTTGGTAGAATCCAACTGCTGTTTTCCTTTCTAGCGGCTGTCTTTCTCTTCTGGTTTGGCCTGATCCGGCTTTCCATTTGTAAAGAACCAGCAATTATGCAAAAGGCCATGCCCAGCAGGATTCCAGGATTTAAAAGCATCCATTCAGGGGTTGTGGCCGATCGATCCGTTGCAGCCTGTTATCTCTTTGGCGTACTCCTCGGTTTTCTGCCCTGCGGCCTCTCCTATGGCGCCTTTGCCATGGCTCTTGCAGCTGGCAACCCTGTGCAGGGCGGACTCGCCACCTTAGCATTTGGTCTAGGCACTCTGCCTGCACTCTTTCTTCTTGGAACCGGTGCATCCGGGATTGTCCGAAAACATAGAAAACTTTTTGATTTACTGGCTGGAATGGTGATGATCTTTCTTGCTATCTCTCTTCTCAGTAAGGGAATCAGCAGGCTTTGATTGGTTTGTTTTTTTGCTCTCAAGGGGAATATCGTCTCCGTCATCCAGCATTCGGTATTTCGGTCCTTCAATATCATCAAACTGACCCGTTTTCACGCCCCACATAAACAAAACCCAACCACCGATACCAAGGGCCAGTGTAAGAAAGAGCAATGTAACTAATGTCCAGACTGTCATATCAGCAATATTGTTTATACGTTTGAATTATTACGACCTCCCCCTGCTGTACACTCAGCTATCCTACTGATCATAGCGTTTATTTACTTTAACAACAACAGGCCCAAATCATTTGGCCGTGAAAAATAACAAAAATTTTGCAACGACTTGGCGTCGAGGTGGTTAAAGCAAAAATCGGCCTGGAAGCTCTCAAAATCATCGAAAATGGTAATAACAAGTTCGATCTTATTGTAA